>JANOJH010000836.1:0-23054 GCA_031408135.1 Bdellovibrio sp.
GTTGTTGGCAATCAGCTTGGTGGCGGCCCCGACAATATTTGCGGAAGAGCGGTAATTTTCTTCAAGTTTGACGACTGCGGCTTCAGGAAAATCCTTTTCGAAATCGAGAATGTTTGAGATATCGGCCCCGCGCCAAGAATAAATAGACTGATCTTCGTCTCCGACAACGCAAAGGTTGCGATGAGCTTTAGCCAGCATCTGCACGAGTAAATACTGAATATGGTTTGTATCCTGATATTCATCAACCATGATGTACCGGAACTTATTCTGATATTGCTCAAGAACAACCGGGTACATCCGGAAGAGTTCATAAGTTTTCAGCAAAAGATCGTCGAAATCAAAAGCATTGGCCCGTTTCATTTCTTCTTCGTAGCGCGAATAAACTTCGAGAGTTTTTGGATCAACTTTAGTTTTGCCTGCGCCACCCTGCAAATTTTCAGGGCCGAGGCCGAGCATTTTTGCATTGCTTATTCGCGACTGAAAATTTTTCGGAGGAAACATTTTATCGTTGATGTTCAGTGCGTTCATTACCCGCTTGATCAGCGCGAGTTGGTCGCCGGAATCATAAATTGTAAAAGGTCTTTTGTAGCCTAAAAGTTCAACGTGAGTGCGCAGAATCCGCACGCAGAACGAGTGAAAGGTATTAACCCAGAGCTCACGGGTGATCGGCACTCTGAGATCAGAGAGCAGTTTGAAAATCCGGTGTTCCATTTCCTTTGCGGCTTTATTTGTGAAGGTGACGCAGAGAATTTCATCGGTTGAAGCGTAGCCACTGGCGATGATATTAGCCATCCGGTGAGTCAACACTCTGGTTTTGCCGGAGCCGGCGCCGGCTAAAATAAGGACCGGCCCATCGATTGTTTCGACGGCTCGTTTTTGTTCGGGATTTAATTGGCTGGTCAGATTTTCTATGGAGGTCATAAGGGCTTTAGGATTACCCACAAATGCAGATATTTTCGAGAGAAATATCTGCAAGGCTTGACGCTTAAGGACTAACTTAAATCTTAAAGAACTCTTTGCACGATTGCGGAAGTCAGTTTGGTTTTTTCAAGAAATTCTTTCTTGTAATCCTGAGCTTCTTTGACGGTGCCGAATAAGCCGACATTGACGCGGAACCAAGTCTGGCCATTGAGGTTTACAGGAACGAAAGTCGTTTTAAAGCCTTTACCCTGCAGCTCTTTAGTCATTTTTTCAGCTTCAGTCTGAGTTGGATAAGAGCCGATTTGAACTGTAAAATGAATCGGTGAAATTTCTTTCTTTGTATTGATGCTGGCAGGAATCCGCTCTTCGGCTGTAGCAGCCGCAGGGCGAACCGTGGCCGGTGTTGTAGCGACGATCTGTTTCGGTACCGATTTTACTGTGGGCTTAACAACCGGATTCGATTTCATATCGATTTCCTGAGATTCAAGCGTAGCCACCAGCTTTTCATCTGCACCGGCATCTTCGGCCGCAAATTCTTCGGCAATTTTAGCCACTTCAGAATCGGTCAACGCAACTGGCTTTTGTTGCGATGTCAGATTTTCTGTTTCAAGCAGGCCGTGCGCCCGATTTAGTTCTGCCGCATCAGAGGCAAATTCTTCAGACTTTGGAACCGGCAGTTCTTTTTTTGGCTCAAGTATTGCCAATTTATGCTGGTTATCCGAATATTTTTTGCCGACATAGGTTCCGATTGAGAATGATAGCAATGAAACGAAGAAGACCAATGCCAGCTTTATTAAATTATCTGTTTTTTGACTCATGAAGACCTCACAAAGATTAAAAGTTAATCTATAAGTTATTATTGTAACCTATAGACAAAAAAATGGTCAATTCGAGGTAAAAAAATATGAAAAAGTCTAGGTATGAAGCCGCTTTAGAAGCTGTTGAGTTAGGCCGAGCCTGTTTATTGGGATATTTTGGTAAAATTAGCCATATTGATACAAAGCAAAAGGAAGGCTTAGTCAGCGAGGCCGATCGTGAGTGTGAAAAACTGATGCAGGAGTACTTAGCTGAACATTGCCCTGACGTTTCGTTTCTCGGTGAAGAGCAGGCCTACTTTGATAAAGTCGAGCTCAAGGCCGATTTCAAAGGGGCCAGATGGATTCTTGATCCGCTCGATGGAACGACAAATTACATTCACCAGTTTCCGATTTTCTGTATTTCACTTGCGCTGGAAGTAGACGGGGTTTTGGAACTTGGGATTATCGATATGCCTAAACTCGGTCAGACGTGGGTAGCCCAAAGAGGAAAGGGCGCGTTTTGTGACGGTAAATCAGTTTCCGTTTCTAAAACCACAAATTTTTCGGAGGCCCTGCTTGCAACGGGATTTTTTGCAGGCGAACCTGAATTTTTAAATGACCAGATTCGGATTTTTTCAACTCTTGTTAAACAAGCGCGCGGAGTTCGGCGCGCCGGTGCTGCCGCTTATGATTTAGCCTGCGTTTCATCAGGGATATTTGATCTTTTCTGGGAGAAAAATCTGAAACCTTGGGATACAGCAGCCGGCCAGCTTTTAATTGAAGAGGCCGGTGGCGTTGTTAAAACCTTTGATGGCGGCGCACATAATCCTTTTGCGAAAAGCATTGTGGCCGGAAACGCAGTACAGGTTGAAAAGTTTATTTCTGAAATTATTAACCTTCCCGTTTAACGACTAAAGTCCTGTTTAGGATATGTTGCAATTTCTTCATGGCACATTCTCTTAGGCGCAAAAATAAACGAATAGATTGAGAGCTAAAGAAAGTGAGGCTCTCATGACATTTTTAACAAGAGCCGTAATGTCTTCCCAGTTGATCTCAATCTCCGAGGAAAAAGAGGTTACCGATGCAGAAAGTCTTATGGCTGAGAACAATATTCGTCATCTTCCGGTTGTGGATTCGTTCAATGAGCTGTCGGGCATTCTTAGTGCAACCGACGTAGCTAAGACTTTAAACAAACAAACTAGAATTAAAGAAGCGATGAGCCCCAGAGTCAGAATCATTAAACGAGATGAAAATGTAAAAAAAGTAATCTCGCAAATGCTGAAATTCAAGATTTCTTCGATGTTGGTTTCTCATAATGAAGATCTGGTCGGAATCGTAACAACAGACGATCTTATTCAATTACTTTATCAGTTGATCGATGAAGATGAGAATCTTAAAAATCTCGAAGTCTCGACACTCATTGAAAACGAGTGGGAATCGGTTGAAAAAGACGACCTGGCTGAAGTAAATGTAGATACCGAGCCCGAATATTATTCTTAGGCAGTCTGACGAAGGCCCAGTCCTGTGGCCGACAAAAAATCAACAGGACTCGTCAACTTTGTGGTCTATTCTTTCCTAGACCTGACTGCCAGAATCCATTTTTTTGACATAGAGCCCGAAAAACAATTTCCTCCGGACTAAAGTTTATATGGCACTGCTGTTGCTTCGTATAAAGATGCATTGAAGTGTCTGTGGCTTAAAGCTGTTACAAGGAGGATAATTTTGGCCGAAGAAAAAGAAGCAATCGTTGATCCGTCAGCGGCCGCAAAAAACTCTATAGCTGATACCAAACCCTACTTATTGATCGGTCTTGTCGTCGTCAATATGTTGGTTGTGGCTTTTGTCGGTTTCATGATCTGGAAAGGTCGCAAAATCGAAGAGGCCAAGCCGGGTATTGAGAAGGTAATAGAAGGCGAGAACGCGACTCAGGTTGTTGAAGGCACAAAGTCTTCGGATGAAGTCGGAAAAGTGATTCCGCTTGAAACGTTTATTGTTAATCTGGCCGGTTCAAAAGGCCGTAAAGTTCTTAAGGTCAACATGGAACTCGAAATCAAAGGCCAGGAAGTCATCCAGGAAATCGAAAACCGAAAAGCGCAGATCCGCGACTTTATCATTATTATACTATCCAGTAAAAGTTACGACGAAGTTTCTGCAAAAGAGGGCAAGGACGCTCTCAGAAATGAAATTAAAGATAACATCAATTCATTTCTGAGTAAGGGAAAGATTATAAATGTTTACTTTACCGAGCTTATTTACAACTGATCTTTGACTACTGATTTTTTAAAAGCAAAGGGGCTATCGTGAATCAGATTTTATCCCAAAGTGAAGTTGACGCCCTACTGGCGGCGGTAACCGAAGGTGAAATTCCTAGCGGTGATTCCAGCTCCGGCGGCGGCAACAACAACGTTAAAAGTATCAACGGCGGCAACGTCGAAAAAAATGTTATCACTTACGATCTGACAAGCCAGGACAGAATTATCCGCGGTCGGTTACCGCAGCTTGAAGTTATTTATGAGAAATTCATGCGTTCTTTTCGGGTTTCACTTTCCGGTTCATTACGAAAAATTGCTTCCATAACTCTGACCTCGACCGAATTTCTTAAATTCGGCGAGTTCATCAACACCTTACCGATTCCTACCTGCATGAGCGTACTTCGCTTTAACAATTTGCGTGGTTCTGCACTATTTGTAATTGAGGCCAAGCTGGCCTATGCGCTGGTGGATTCTTTTTTCGGTGGAGCAGACCGGCCCTATGCCAAACTTGACGGAAAAGAATTTACACCGATCGAACTGCAGATCGTCAAAAAAGTCGTGGAGCTTGCCATTAATGATCTCGAAATTTCGTGGTCAACGATCGAAAAAATTGACTGTTCGTTTCAGAGAACTGAAATTAATCCGCAGTTTGTGGGTATTGTACCTCCGACAGATGTGGTGATTGCCTCCACTTTTGACGTCGAGCTTGAACAGGCTTCAGGAACGATTTCTATTGTTATACCGTATTCGACAATTGAACCTATTAAACAAAAGCTTTCAACGGGTTTCCAGGTTGAGTCGGACCAGACAGATAAAAAGCTCTGGACCTCGATTATTAAAGAGCAGCTTCTCGATACAGATGTCGACATCAAAGTTAATCTCGGAGAAACCGAGATTAAGCTGAAAGACCTGATGAACCTCAAAATCGGCGACGTCATTTCGCTGACACAGGATTCTTCGGGCGAGTTAGATGTTCAAGTTGAAAATGTTAAAAAATTTAAGGGCTACTATGGCGTACATCACGGCACGGTAGCAATGCAAATTACGCGGACTATAGAAAAGTAAGGGAGAATTATGGCAGATCCAATGGACAAAATTGCAGATCAATTGAACGAAAATCTCGAAGGCAGTGAAGCTTCGCCGCACTCGGCAATAAAAGACCGGAATCTGGATTTGATTCTGGATATTCCGTTGAAGGTCACAGTTGAACTTGGCCGCACCAAAATGCCGGTCAGCGATCTTCTGAATCTAACCCAAGGCTCAGTCATTGAATTGATGAAACTTGCAGGTGAGCCGATGGAAGTACTGGTCAACGACAAATTGATTGCACGGGGTGAAGCCGTGGTCGTGAATGAAAAATTCGGCGTACGGTTGACCGACATCATTTCGCCATCTGAAAGAATTGAGCATTTAAAATGATGAAGAACTTATTAATAACAGTATTTGTTCTGGTGCTCTCGGTACTTTCGTACGGTGAAGAAGTTGCAACTCCCGCAGCTGAAACTTCTGTGGAAGTAGCAGAGGTAGTTGCGCCGGTGCCGACGCCTGCTGAAACTGTTAAGTTAGCTGAAGATCAGATTCCGCTGGCCATTACAGCCGAAAAAAAAACCGCTGAAGTGAATAATCCGATGACGAAAGCTTTGGGCTCGGGTGCGATCGTGATGATTCTACTAGTGGCAAGCTACTATTACGTTCGTAAGTATAAAACATCAAATACCATCAATAAATCGAATATGCAGATCAAAGTGTTAACTCAGCATTATCTCGGTCCGAAAAAGAGCCTGGCCATCGTACATGTTGCCGGCGAGTCAATGTTAATTGGGATAACTGACACTAACATTTCAATGATTAAATCACTTTCGCTGATTGATGATGAAGTACCGGCCGACATGCCGAAAACATTTTCGGAATCGATGAAAAAAACCTCCGGCACCACTGAAAGAACTGTAGATGAACTCGATGAGGAATTTTCATTTGCCGGAGTGACCGACACTGTGAGCAAAAAAATAAAATCAATGCGGAGTTTTTCGTGAAATTATTCAGAATTGTGGCGCCGCTTTTTATTCTACTGTTCGGTTCGTGGGCCTATAGCCAGGTCACGCTGCCAACTCTGAATATGGGCTTTAAATCAACGCAGAACCCAACCGAAGTTGTAAATGCAATTAAAATGGTTCTGGTTTTGACAGTTCTTACACTGGCTCCCGCAATTCTGATCATGATGACAGGTTTTACCCGAATTTTGATTGTACTTTCATTTTTACGGCAGGCAATGGGCGTGCAACAGCTGCCGCCGAACCAGTTGTTGGTGGGGTTGTCTTTATTTCTGACTTTCTTTGTAATGGGGCCGGCATTTACTGAAATTAACCAGAAAGCAATGCAGCCGTATCTAAGCGGCAATCTCGGCCAGGACCAGGCGCTTGAAAATGCGTTGGTGCCGCTTCGCCGGTTTATGTTCACGCAGACCCGCGATCAGGATCTTGCGCTTTTTGTAAAGCTTGCGAAAGTTGAAAAACCGAAAACCCGCGCCGATGTGCCTACGATTGTTCTGGTGCCCGCGTTTATCGTTTCTGAACTGAAAACCTCCTTTATGATCGGTTTTATAATATTTTTGCCATTTTTAATAATCGATATCCTTGCGGCCAGTGTCTTAATGGCAATGGGTATGATGATGGTTCCACCGATTGTGATTTCACTGCCGTTTAAAATTATGTTGTTTGTACTGGTTGATGGCTGGACTTTACTAATCGGCTCGATGGTCAGAAGTTTCGGATAAATATCGCAATAGAGGGGTTACTTTAATGAGCGAAGAAATTGTTATACATCTTGGCCAGGACGCATTAAAAACATTGGCGATGCTATCGGCTCCGCTATTGTTAAGCACGTTGGTTATCGGTTTGATTATCAGCGTGTTTCAGGCTTTAACCCAGATTAACGAAAACACACTTACGTTCGTGCCGAAAATGGTAGTTGTAGGGATTATTCTAGTTTTGGCCGGCCCATGGATGCTCGACACCATGAATTCTTATACGACCAATTTGTTCGAAAACATTGCTACCATTGTGAGAGGGCCGTAGATGTTCAGTTTTTCTCAGCTGAATGAAATTCAGATTCTGATGTTCGGATTGATTCTTCTGAGAATGTCGGCTTTCGTTGTGTCGGCTGCAATTTTCAGTACTTCGAATATTCCGGCACAGTTGAAAATTCTGGCTTCCGTAGTCTTTACAATTGTAATTTTTAATCCAATTGCCACCAATGAAGCCATGGTCCGCTTAAGTGAATCGCAAGCTGACCTTCTTATGTTGGCCGGTCGCGAAGTGCTGGTGGGACTTGTACTCGGCTTTGTAACCCGGCTTTTCTTTTTTGCAGTCTCGATGGCCGGCGAAATAGTTTCAATTTCCACGGGCCTAGGGCAGGCGCAAATATACAATCCGATAATGGGCTCGATGAGTAATGCCATGGAGCAATTCTATTCGATCATTGCAACACTGGTATTTCTGTCTATGAACGGCCACCATACAGTAATTCTGGGTATTGTAGAAAGCTTCAGTTCAACTCCGGTTGCTGAGCTCAGTTTCGGTTATTCTTCTTTTGCGGAATTGGTGATGAAAATTCAGAGCTTTTTTATTATCGGAATTAAGATTTCGGCTCCGGTACTGGTCTCGATGATGATCATCCAGCTGGGTATGGCGCTTTTAAGCCGGGTCGTGCCGCAAATCAATGTAATGGTGACCTCGGCGTCGGTTACGGTCCTGATCGGCTTTTTGATTATGTTTGTTAGTCTGCCATTATTGGTGATGCAGATGTCAGGTGTAGTGGATTTTTCGATGAATGAGTTTTTTAAGTTTTTAAGAACGGTATAGGGAACAAATGTCTGAAGATCAGGGCGAAAAAACAGAAGAAGCATCCGATACGCGGCGCGAGGAATTCCGCAAGCGTGGCCAGGTTGCTATGACCCGTGAATTAAGCACGGCGCTTTTCTTTTTGATTTCGGCGGGTTTGCTCTATATGGCTTCGCGATTTTTTCTCGTAAATATTTTTGACATGTTCAATCGCAGTATGGGTATTGAAATGGTTCATACAATTCGCGAAGGCAAAATTACCGAAACTCTTTCTTATATCGGCTACAAACTGGTTATTCTGGTTGGACCTCTATTCTTTGTATCTTTGGTTATTGGCGTTTTAGCGCAAGTGATGCAGACGGGACTGCTTCAGAATGAAGAGGCCTTGCAGCCCAATCTCAATAAACTCAATCCATTGAGCGCTTTGGGCCGGATTTTTTCACTTAAGGGAATTGCCGATGTTATTAAGTCGGTAATGAAAATGGCGGTAATCGGGCTGATTGTTTATCTGATTCTAAAATCTGAAATCACAAAAATACCATATCTTACTGGATATGGGCTCGAGCAGATTCTGGCTTATCTTGGTGTGATTTCATTTAAACTACTTTTGTCAGTTGGGTTTTTTATGCTCTTACTTGCCGGTGCTGACTACTTTTTTCAGAGATGGCAGCTTGAAAAAGAAATGATGATGACCAAACAGGAAGTCAAAGAAGAACATAAGTCGCGCGAAGGTGATCCGATGATAAAAGCCCGGATTCGAAAAGTACAGCGTGAAGTGGCCAATCGAAAAATGATGATGGCCGTACCCAAAGGTGATGTGGTCATTACTAATCCGACGCACATTGCCTGTGTGCTTAAATACTCGAAAGATTTACCTGCGCCGCAGTTGATTGCCAAAGGCGGCGATTTAGTAGCCGAGCGGATCAAACAGATCGCGCGAGAAAATAATATTCCGATTATTGAAAATAAACCATTGGCCCGCACGATCTTTAAAACTCTGAAAATCGGTCAGGTTATTCCGCGTGAATTGTTCGTGGCGGTGGCCGAAGTGCTTTCTTATGTTTACAGATTACGGCGCAAAAAGAAGAGTGGCACCGCTAAAATTCAGCCAGAGCGAGGATTATAATGGATCAAATTTTTCAGTTTTCGAAAAGATTTGAAAAGTACACCAAGAACACCGATCTATTTATCGCTTTCGGTGTGTTGGCCATCATCGGGGTAATGATCATTCCGCTTCCGGCCGTAATGCTGGATATTTCGCTGACATTCTCTCTGGCGCTGAGTCTTCTTATATTGCTGACTTCTATCTACGTTACAAAAACCCTGGATTTTACCTCGTTTCCTTCGTTGTTACTTATGACGACGTTATTCCGGCTTGCACTAAACGTTGCAACCACGCGTTTGATTCTGTCGCATGGGCATGAAGGCCCGCAAGCGGCCGGCGGAGTGATCGCGGCTTTTGCCAATGTTATAGTCGGCAACAATTACGTTATCGGATTTATTATCTTCTCAATTCTTGTGGTTATCAATTTTATCGTTATCACCAAAGGTTCGGGCCGAGTTGCTGAGGTTGCTGCACGCTTTACATTAGATGCTATGCCAGGAAAGCAAATGTCGGTCGACGCCGAGCTGAATGCCGGCGCCATCAACGAGGCCACGGCAAGAAAACGTCGACGTGAAATCGAACAGGAAGCTGATTTTTACGGGGCCATGGACGGTGCCAGCAAATTCGTACGTGGCGATGCTATCGCCGGAATTATTATTACTGTCATTAATATCGTAGGCGGCTTGCTTATCGGGATCATGCAAAAGGGTCTCGATTTATCTACAGCCGCAAAGTATTACACCATGTTGACGATCGGTGACGGCTTACTGACTCAGATTCCCGCGCTGATAATTTCGACGGCAGCAGGTATCATCGTAACCAGAAGCAGCAGCGGCGAAAACATGGGTACAGAAGTCACTTCGCAACTTTTCATGAATCCGCGGGCCATCTATATTACTGGCGGAGTATTGGTAATTCTGGCGCTGATTCCCGGTTTGCCGACTGTACCGTTTATTACAATGGGCGGCGGGATGGCCGCTTTCGGCTGGCTAATCTCCCAATATAAAAATGAAGCCGTTACGATTGAAAAAAATAAGGTAGAAGCCGAACTTACCGCGCCTAAAAAAGAAAACGTTGAGAGTATGTTGCCGCTGGATATGGTTGAACTGGAGGTCGGTTACGGTCTGATCAATGTTGTGGATTCATCGAAATCGGGTGATTTGCTGGAAAGAATATCTTCGATCAGAAAACAATTTGCTCTTGATCTCGGTATAATTGTACCAAGCGTGCATATTCGCGATAATTTGCAATTGGCGCCCGGCGAATACCGGTTTTTGATCAAAGGTAATAAGATCGGCGGCGGGATTTTGCGCCCTGATGCACTTTTGGCGATGGATCCAGGGCAGATAACAGAAGTTATAGATGGAATTAAAACAAAAGAGCCGGCCTTCGGTTTAGATGCGGTGTGGATTTCACAAGCCAATCGCGAACGCGCAGAGCTTGCCGGTTACACAGTTGTAGATCTGCCGACAGTCATGGCCACGCATGTTACTGAAATGATCCGCACCCACGCGCATGAACTTTTGGGCCGCCAGGAAGCTTCACAACTTGTGGATAATTTTAAAAGAACTCACCCAAAGGTTATCGAAGACCTTATCCCAGATGCTCTTTCGCTTGGCGGAGTGGTTAAAGTTCTTCAGAATCTTCTTAAAGAACAAGTTTCGATCCGCGACCTGCTGACAATTTTTGAAACTCTTGCGGATGAAGCAGCACGCACGAAAGATCTGGATTTATTGACCGAATCCGTACGTAAGCAGCTATCGCGTTCGATTACCGCAAAGTACACCAATGAAGAAGGCGCCGTTACGGTGCTGACCTTTGATTCCAAACTGGAAGAAGTCGTTGCCAATGCGCTTTTGCAGACAGAACAAGGGGTACAACTTGTGATGGATCCGCAATCGGCATCGAAAATGATTTCGAATATTGCTCAGAATATCGAAGGACATCCGGAAATAGCTTCACAGCCGATTCTGCTGACGAGCCCGACGGTGCGACGGCATATCTTTAAATTGGTTTCACGTTTTATCCCACAGTTGATTGTGCTTTCACACAATGAGATCACAGCAGACGTAAAAGTGCAGTCCGTCGCGAATGTCAGTTTAAATTAGAATGAGTAAAGAGGTTCAATATGCAGGTTAAGAAATTCGAAGCCAGATCAATGAAAGAAGCCCTCGAGATGATCAAAAGTCAGCTAGGGCCGGACGCAATCATTCTTTCGGCTAAAGAAATTACCAAAGGCTTCGGGCTTGGCGGTGAAAAGAGCATCGAAGTGACCGTGGCTTTTTCAGAAGCTATTTTACATAAGAAAAAATTTGTTGAATCGAAACTTCCGACTCAGCAAAAGGAGCAATTTATAAAGAGTACGGCCAAAGATCAGAAGGAACTGATGCGCAAGATGATTGAAAATCAGATTTTGAAAATGAACGTCAGTCGTCTAAACCGGTGGCAAAAACGAAAGCAACCGCTACGACGTTGACTACACCATACAAAATCACACAAAAACGATACGCCGACATCGACAGCGACAACGATACAGACACCGAGCAAGAACACTATTCGCAGGCTTCGGCGGTTACGCAGGTTGCGAAAAAAGTATGGAACGATATGGAAGTGTCTTCACTAAAGCAGGAAATTGAAACTCTTAAAAATGTGATGTCGCAGTTTCAATCGATCCCGCAAAGTTTTGTGCAAGCTCATCCCGGCGCAGATTACGGTGTACACTATCAGATGAGCCGCTACTTTCAGAAACTGACAGCATCAGGGTTAATGCCTGAAATCGCCGGCGATATCCTGATGAAATGTCAGAAGCAATTATCTGCCCAGCAGCAGGCCGTCCGCTCGACGGTTGAAAGCTGGATTGCTAAATATATTCTTGAAACGACTCCCATTACAGCTATCGCTAATGAACAGTTTCATCTTTTTGTTGGGCCTTCGGGTTCGGGAAAAACCAGCTCACTGATCAAATTGGCAAGCACAATGATCTTAACGCAACGAAAGCGGGTTGCTATTATTTCGACAGACAGTTCGAAAGTGGGCGCTGCAGAACAAATGAAAATTTTCAGTCAAATCCTGAATGTTCCATTTCTGACGATTCGCTCGCAGCAGGACTGGCAACATGTGATCCCGCACATTGAAAATCTGGATCACATTCTGGTAGATTTTGCGGGCCTTAATCTGCGCAATCAGGAAGAAATAAATTATATTCAGAGAATGTCGCCGCCGGTTTATAAATCGTTGCGAACTCATCTGGTTTTATCAAGTTCTTCAAAAGATATGGATTTGATTGAGTGTGCGAAACGTTATGAAGGTTTCGGCTACAATGACGTTATTTTCTCGGGCCTAGATGAGGCCAGCGCGCACGGAAATATCTATAATTTTGTCCGTAAGATAAAGACCGAACTTTTTGCTTTCGGTATTGGTACCAAAGTGCCTGAAGATTTCGAATTTGCTACAGCTGAACGGGTGGTTGATCTGTTGCTGAAAATCACCCAAAACAAGAAACAGGAAGCCTCTGTATGAAGATTATAAGTGTAACATCGGGTAAGGGCGGAGTAGGAAAAACTTCGGTCGTTTGTAATATGGCCATGGGGCTGTCAAAGTTGGGTAAGAAAGTGTTGATTTTCGACGGAGATCTCGGCATGGCAAATGTTGATATCTTTTTTGGCGTTCATCCTCAAAAAAATCTGCAGGATTTAATGAAGGGTGCAACACTTACTGAATGCCTTACTCAGGTGGCGCAGAATATTGATTTACTGGCCGGCGGCAGCGGAATTTACGAGCTTTGCCAGTTAAACGCGTTTCAACGGCGGGAAATTCTCACACATATCTCGGAAATCAATTATATTTATGATTACCTGATTATCGATACCTCGCCCGGGCTGCACGATCACGTGCTGCACCTGAATTCAGTTGCGGATGAATGTATTGTGCTCTTAACTCCGGACCCTTCAAGCTTTACCGACGCCTACGCGCTGATCAAAGTTCTTTACCAGAAGCATAAGACCCGGAAGATTTCTATTGTTTGTAATCAAGTTCAGGATGAACGGGCGGGCGCACAGCTTTATCTCCGCTTTGCCGATGTGGTTCAGCAGTTTTTGCCGGTCAGTCTAAGTTACAAAAAGACAATTCCGTTTGATCCGCAGCTGAAGCTTTCGAATCAATTGCAGCGTCTCATTATAAGACAGGATGCCAAATCCGTTTCTGCGCTGGCATTGGTCTCGCTTTGTGCTGAAATAGTGTCTCAAAATCAAATGGTCCCCTCGGCAGGTAGTACTGTCAAAGGTCTTGACATGATTTTTAGACCAGCCTCTGGTCATGCTTAAATTGTTTAGACTATTTAGATTTTAAAAATTCGGATACTATAATTCATAGAGGGGTCATTAATGTCAAAAACTAATATTCTGAAAAAGTACAAAGAAGAGCCCAAAAAGAATATTAAGCGTAATCAAAAGGAAGAACTCATTAAAGAGTACTCTCCTCTGATCAAATTCGTCGCGCAAAAAATTGCCGTTCGACTGCCTCCTAATATCGAATTGGATGACCTGATTTCTGCCGGTTCAATCGGCTTGATGGATGCGATCGACAAATGGGATCCTACTCGCGATAACAAATTTAAAACGTACGCTGAATTCCGGATCCGTGGAGCTATTCTTGACGAATTAAGATCGCAAGACTGGGTGCCACGATCAGTTCGGGATAAATCTAAAGCTCTCGATCGCACGGTTGCGGCCCTTGAAATTGAAATCGGTCGCGTTCCCAATGAAGAGGAAATTTCTGCAAAACTGAACATGCCGATGGATGAGTTTCATGAACTGGTCAATCAGGTCAGACCTGTCAGCCTATTATCTATTGATGATCAACCGACGTTCAGTGATTCCGATAAAAAATCCATTGCCAACCTTTTAGAAGGTGCAAAATCCGGTAATCCGTTCAATCAGTTGAATTTAAAAGTTGTAAAAGATGTCGTTGCAAAGGCCATTGAAGAATTGCCAGAGCGTCAGCGCCTTGTGCTCTCGCTCTACTATTTCGAAGACCTCAATCTGAAGGAAATCGGGCAGGTTCTGCAAGTGACAGAATCGCGCGTTTCACAACTTCACGCACAGGCGGTTATTCGTCTGCGGGCTAAGTTGACGGCAACAATTGAAGCCGGCGAACTCGAAGCCATTTAGTATTCCTATGAAAAAACTACTGTTACTTGCCCTCCTGTTTGCCAGCAAGGGCTATCCTTATGATCATAAAATGTCGTACCCCGCGGTAAGCGGAGTACATCAAGGGCAGGTTGTTACAGCCGACGAACTGGGTGTCCATTTTGAAGTTGTCGCACAGAATAAAAAAATTAAAATTTATATTCACGATTTTGCGATGAAGCCGCATGCGGCATCTTCATTTACGGTTACAGCTAAAACCCAAATTGGCACCAAGCAAAAGCAGAATGAGCTGCCGCTGAAGCTTAATGGTAATTTTTTCGAGGCTGATTTTTCTCCGAAAGGTGTAAAAAAGTACGATCTTTATCTTTCGGTAAAGAACAACAAAAACTCCAAAGAAGATCTTCTGAAATACACAATAAAAACCCGGCATTAATATTGTAAGTCGTAGCTGCTTAGGATACACAACCATGCAGGGACGTTTATGATTGAATTTAAACCAAGATTAGCTCTTTTCTACTTCATAGTTCTTGTAGTAATTTCATTGTTGACCAATAGAATTACGATTACGTCGCAGATCGCAACCGCAATGACACCCGACACGACCAATGTCGAATCCTCGAAATAATCAATAATTAGAGCTGGCTCTCGACTGAAAATCACCTGAAAATAAAGAGTGATTTTTATTCATCGGAGAACTAATGCCAGCATATTTTAAGAAGACATTTCTTAACTCAGTCGGGTCTTTTTTGCCGGGGCCGGGCATTAACAATGAAGAAATGGACGCCTATGTTGGTTCGGTCAATCCGCAGTCTTCACGGATTAAGCGCCGGATATTGGCTGAAAACGGAATTCAGAACCGGCATTATGGAATCAACAAAGAAGGCCAGACGATGTTTTCATCAGTGGATATGGCCACAAAAGCAATCGATGATGCTCTTAAAAAGGTCAATAAAACTATTAACGACGTGCCATTTCTGAGTTCAGGAACAGTCGGGGCAGATCTGGCAGCGCCTGGTTTTGCCAACTTAATTCAGGGGCAGTACAAAGCGGCGCCCCTGCAGACAATGTCGTTTCAGGGCATCTGTGCCTCTGGAATCGCGGCAATGAAAGCTGCAGCTCAGGTGATTGAACTCGGCGAATTTAACAGTGCCGTTGCGGTGGCCACCGAATTTCCTTCACGATTATTTAAGGCTTCACGCTTTCAAAAGGTCGAGGAAAATATCGATTTTGATTCGCACTTTTTGCGCTGGATGCTTTCAGACGGATCGGGTGCGGTCTATCTTGAAAACAAACCCAATGAAAAAGGAATTTCATTAAAAGTTGACTGGATTCATCTTAAATCTTTCAGCGGCGATTATCCCACCTGTATGCAAATCGGTTCACCGTGGAATCAGCCTAAAAAAAGTTATCTGGATTTTGCTTCACTTGAGGAAGCCGAGAAGAACGGTTCCTTCTTACTGAGGCAGGATATTCGGCTGCTGCCGAATCTGTTTGATGTCGGCATCAGTGAGTTTATGAGCTTGGTGTTGGCTAACGAAATTCAACCGCAGGATATCGACTATTTTCTGTGTCATTATTCGTCGGAAAGATTTTCGGACGTCGTCAAAACACTTCTTGATAAGGCTGGGCTGACGATTCCGCCGGAAAAATGGTTCAGCAATCTGAAAACCCGCGGCAACACCGGGGCCGCTTCAATTTTTATTATGATGGACGAGTTTCTGAAAACTCACGATCTGAAACCAGGTCAGAAAATAATGTGCTTTGTGCCGGAGTCAGGCCGTTTCACGGTTTCGTTTATGCTTTTTGAAGTGATCAAAGACGGCAAAGCAAACGAAGTAAAAAAATTATCGCCCGCAAACAGAACTCCGGTTGAAAGTCTGCTGCTTGAACTGGGTGCGATCTGGCACGACTACCGTTCGAATGTTTTCAGATCCGAACTGGCCCATCGGATTTTCAATGGCACAATTCAAAAAGACGACTATCAACGCTGGATGGAAAACTGGATTCCACAGGTTCGCGAAGGCAGCATCTGGATGCGGACCGCAATCTCGAATCTTTCAAAGAAATTCGAAGGCATTCACGCGCTTATCGATAAACATGCCGGTGAAGAGCAGTTCGACTTCAATATTCTTTATTCTGATTACAGAAATGCTGGCGGCACCAAAGCCATCGACGACCTCAAGCGCAACGCCGGTGGTGAAGAACTGAATAATTTTATGTACGAGAAAGCCAGATCGAAAAATCCGCTGGGATTACTCGGCGGAATTTTCATCATTGAAGGCACCGGAAATAAAATAATACCCACGTTGCTGCCGTTTCTGAAAAAAAATCTGAATATGCAGATGAATGTTTTTAAATTTCTTGAATATCACGGCGAGAACGATGTGCACCATCTTGAACGCTGGGCGAATGCCGTTGAAATGGCATTGACGCTTGAGCCCTCAAGCTACGACGACATTCTGACGACTGCAAAAAAGGTGGCCACACTCTACCGCAAACAATGGGAGCAGGTACTATGAGCCGTTCAAACTTTCCGGGCATCGAAAGCATGGTGCACGATCCTGAAGATCCGAATCCGTGGCATGCGCTATATCTTGATAACAGCACTCCACTGAGACCAAGTGTAAAAGAAAAATGGCTGCGGGATTCCGGCAGCATGTCGCGCCAGTTTTTTTTGCCGTTTGCGCGACCACTTGCAAAATTTTTTATTATATTAATTCAGATTATCAAAGCTCTTTAGCCAATTGACTGGCGGGCTTCAAAAACCATGCATCGGGTGATTTCGTTCAGCTTAAAAACTTTCGTGCGGGCCGATGCCAATGAATTGATCCTCAGACACTTTCACGCCGGTTCGGAAATTCTGGCCTTTATAGCCGCAAATGTTCCGGGCGCAAAGATTCCGCTTAATCCGCTTACACCGTATAATCTGGATTCGCTTAATGATGAACTGATACTCAAGCACGATATCAATATCTATAATTTTATTATTAACCTAAATACCGAATTGAAAAGCAAAAACCTGAGTATCAAACCTATTCCCCCAGACCAAATTGATTATTCAATGATCTCCGAAGGCGAATTCAATATCGAACCGATGAAAGACGGCTTTCTTAATTTCATCGATCTCGAAACCGCGATCGAACTTTATACTCCGTTTTTTCAGTTTATGCTGACCGATAACGACTTTTGGCGCGCAACGAACTCACTGCAACTTGACGAAACCATCGGCATTTACGCGGCAACAATTATGAGCTCGCAGCAGTTGATGGTACTTGTAAATAACAAACATCCGATGATCTCGCTGATTACTCTGCACGCGGGCTTCAGACTTGTGCTGCACGGGCTTTCAACCGAACTTGGCCACTGGGTGTTGGTGCAGAAAAAACTCGAACAGCGCGCAAAGCAGATAAAGCATGCTTAATATTGAAACGCTCCTGAGCATGGGGCAGTTCAAATTTTTTCTGATGACCGTCACCTCTTTTATTTTTCTCTACTTTTTATTTACGGTACCGGCCTATTTTATTTTTACCAAAGGCACTCGTTTTACGCTTTTTCAGAAAAAGGCATTTAGAACCGACCAGATCAAAACCGAGATAAAAAGATCTCTTATTTCGATTTTGATGTTCGGGGTTTTGAGTTTTCCGATGTATCAGGGACTGAAATCGGGATTCTTGCAGATTAAGTTTGAATTTACGCCGCTGACCTTCCTGCTGGAATCATTGGTGCTCTTTTTGTGGAATGAAATCGACTTTTACATCATTCACAGAACGTTTCATTTAAAACCATTTTATAAATACCATGCCGATCATCACTATTCGCATGTGCCAAGCCCGTTTTCGGCCTACAGTTTTCATTGGAGCGAGGGGCTATTGCTGGGTGCGGTTATGCCGATGATCATGTGTGTTTACGATTTTCAGTTTTTGTCATTGATGACTTTACCTTTGATGAGCATCTCGATGAACGTGCTTGGGCATTCGAATGTGGATTTCTTTCCTGATCGGTCGATTAACAGCATCCTCAGTTTTTCGAAGCGCCACTCATTGCACCATAAAATCCCGCACTCCAACTTCGGATTTTTTCTGCCGTACTTTGATATGATTTTCAAAACCGGCGGGCCGGATCGTGACTGAGGTTTTTTTTATTCTACTGGCAGCGGCCGTTATCAAGTTCTCAGTCGTTTTTGCAGCTCCTTATTTTCTATGCTGGAAAATATTTCCAGACAGGCTCAGAAGATTTAAAATTCAGACGGTTGAAAGACAAAAACCGCAACTTTCGCACGAGATTAGATATTCGCTGTCGACGTTATTGATTCAAACACTCGTCTTCTGGGTGATTTACTGGATGAATCAAAAACAGTTTCTGAATATATATGTTGGCTTCGGTTCACGTGGTTATTTGCAGGAGCTTACGGCCTTGGTGGTCTACTTCGTCTTTTACGATGCTTATTTTTACTGGACACACCGGCTTCTCCATCAAGGATGGTTTTACAAGAAAGTCCATGTTGTACATCACATGTCGTTAAATCCGACGCCTTTTGCATCCTATTCATTTCATCCGGTTGAGGCTTTGATCAGTCAGCTTTATTTTTTTCCACTTCTATATTTCGGGGCTATGAGTTTAGAAATGCTAGTTGTTCTGGTAGTATTAACCGATATCGGAAATTTGGCGGGCCACCTTGGTTATGATTTTACCCCGAAATCCATGTGGAAAAGCCGGTGGGGAAGTTGGCTAACGACACCGACTCATCACAACCTGCACCATCAATTCTCAAAAGCAAATTACGGTCTCTATTGGCGCGGATGGGATGAACTCTGCAAAACCCTGCACAGCAAAACCGAATCCGAATTCTTCCGGGTTAAAACGCAAAAATAGTATGAAATTGTTTTTCAACTGATGTGCTTGGCGCTAAAAGTCTTTTCTCAGCGCTTAAGAGCCATCGATGCTAATAATAAACTGATAACCTAGCCATAAACCCAAAAATCATGGCCAGAGCCCTGGACATCACCCATTCGCGATAGACGCGCCAACATTGCCGGAACTAGATCAAGAGCTCCAGCAAATCATCAAATGGCTTACAAAATAATGGATTTACCATTCCTATCCTCCTCCTTATGGAAAGGAAAGATTTTTGATTAATTACGGAATCAAAAGCTCTGCGCAAAGTGTCGAAAAAGGCAGAACTCTTCCTGTAGTTTTACTGTTTCCAAAATCTGTTTTTCCGAGGTGAACTTGGTAAAATTCGGGTATATTTGTTCTTTGCTTAAAATAAGAAATATTTGGCGAAAGATTTCGTTCGCCGCTCTTACACTCAACGGCAAAAATTGGCTTTTTATTTTTTAAAACAACAAAATCAATTTCACGGCCATCAATATCTCTGACAAATCGCAACTCCATACTATAACCTTCGGTGTCTTCAATATAATGACAGTATTTAAGTAAATGACCGGCCACCATATTTTCAAATCGAGACCCGATATCTTCGACCGAGCGCCAATCCCACATATAAAGTTTTTTTTCTTTTTTTACAGCGCGGATCTTGGGGCTTCCAAATGGCGCAATTCGGTAACAGTAAAATACTTTTTCTAAAATCAAGAGCCAGTTTTCAACAGTTCCATGGGCTTTTTGTAAATCTTCCGATAAAGATTTGACCGACAATGGGGAGCCAATACGACGAGGAAGTTCTTCAGCCAGCAGATGAATTAATTCTAAGGTTTTAATATTTTCCAGATCGCGGATATCTTCAAAAATTATTTTTTCAAGACGCTCTTTATTCCAGCGCATCCATGCTTTCTCGGTGCCTGTAGTCAGAGGTTCTGGAAACCCGCCAAATTCAAGCAGGTCTTTAATATCTAGTCCGAGTTCGTTTTTACCCTCACTCACTGAAAAGGGATGTAGCCGATAATAATGATAGCGCCCCAAAAGAGAGTCTTGTCCTCGCCTGTAAACATTGAGCATGGCAGAGCCTGTGACAATAATCTTTCGATCTTCTTTTTCGGTATCCCATATGCCTTTGATCAGATTTTTCCATTTTGAATATTTATGAATTTCATCAAAAACCAGAATTTTTTCATTTGATGGAAGAACGCCTTTTAATAGAGACGATTTGGTTGCCGTTAAATCCCAGTTTAAATACGCTGGATGCTTAACAGAAGGGGGTTGCAAAAAAGAAAGCGCCAGTGTGGTTTTTCCCACCTGCCTTGGCCCCGCCAGAAAAACCATTTTTTTTTTCAAATCTGCTGTAATTTGACTTTTTAAATAGCGCATATTATCTTTATAATAGCATGCGAGTATCTTCCAGTCCACTGGAAATTACTCGCGAGTATCTTCCAGTGCCATCGAAAACACTCGCGATCCACTTCATAGTTCTTGTAGTAATTTCATTGTTGACCAATAGAATTACGATTACGTCGCAGATGGCCCAATAGATTCATTAATAACGCCAGTTCGGAGGCTAAGTTCTTAATTTGACGTTATTTTTTCAATTTCTCTGCATTAATTTTCTCGATTTCAGTTTTCATGTCTAAATTTGACCTTTCAATTTCTAAAGTTATCCACATTTGCATGAGTTCTTTAAACTTCTTAAAATTCATGTTTTGCATCTCAATTTTTTCGGCAAATTGATCTCGAATAAACTGCGTTTTTTTCTTTCCAAGATAAGCATAATTCAAATTAAAATAGGGCCCGTGTTTTTGCGGATTCTTTTTATCTTTACATCTACAACCGGCAACTCCGCAGACGTTATACTGTTTTGTTATTTTTCCTGGCCTCATACTTTCTATTTTTAAAATTTGAGCTTTTATTTTTTTAATCTTTTCATCTAATTGTTTTTGTGTCATTGTGTTCCTTAATCCGATGTTACTTCAGTTATATCGGTTATACATGGAGGTTTTTTCATGATCAACAAAATAGATTTAGATGCGCTGTTCTGTTACGTCGACGATTTTTGCATTGGCTTTGAACCTGCGTGGTATAAAAAACTTATTGGAAAAGCATCGCCCATTGCTGAAGAAATGACTCTGGCCGAAGTCTTAACAATTTTAATTTGGTTTCAAACTTCTGGCTGGAGATGCTTTAAAAACTTTTATTTATATTTGCAACACCATCATAGAAAAGATTTCCCAAAACTTTTAAGCTATAACAGATTTGTAGAAATCAAATGCAAAGCTATTATTCCGCTTAATTGCTTGCTGCAATACTCACTGGGTGTTTGCACTGGCATTAGTTTTATTGATGCTACGCCATTAAAAATTTGTCATAACAAAAGAATTTTTTCGAATAAAGTTTTTAAAGATTTAGCTAAACGTGGAAAATCAACTATGGGTTGGTTCTTTGGGTTTAAACTTCACATTACGTGTGACACCAAAGGTGAGCTTCTATCTGTTAAAATTACAACTGGTAATACTGACGATAGAAAAACTGTAAAAGGACTTTGCAAAAATATGTTCGGGAAAGTTTACGGCGATAAAGGCTATATTTCTCAAGAACTATTTGAAGAAATGCTAGAAGCTGGCGTGCAAATTGTTACTCAACTGCGTAACAAAATGAAACCTAAAATCATGCTTCTTGAAGATCGACTTATGTTGAAAAAAAGATCCCTAATTGAATCAGTTTTTCATATCATGAAAGACATGCTTCACATTGATCATACAAGACACCGAAGTCCAAAAAATTTTCTGATAAATATTCTTGGCGCTTTAGTCGCTTATTGCTTATATCCAAACAAACCAAGTATCAGGCTAGAAAAAAGCAAATTGCAAATTATTTGTGCGCAGGAAAATATGACTTTAGCAACTTAATTTAGCCCGAACTGGCGTTATAAGAACAGCGCTGATCAGCTTAATGGTGTTAATGGGCCTGGGATGTGAGCGCCCGACCTCTGAAAAATCGCAGGTGGCTTTACAGCTGCCAACGTATAAAAACGAGACGGCTCTCTCTTGTACAAAATGTCTGAAAGCGATTATCGTCAACGTTAACAGTGAAAATTTTAAAACAATCGTCTTCAATCAGAAGATGGACATGTTCACTGAAGCCGGCACACAGCTCACATCTGAAATAGTCCTGGATATCCCTTCAGGCCTGGCCCGTAAGATTCAGATCCTGGCTATTTATCTATTGCCGGACTCAACCACCGAAGTGCAGTACGGCTCTACTGTGGTTGATCTGCTGGTTGCCGAGCCGCCGCCGATCACGATAACACTGGCTTCGCTGGGTCTGTTTAAAGGGGGCAGCATTGTGGGCAGATATCTAACGGTTGGTGATACCGGACCAACCGGCAATGTCATTATAAGTATGAACCATGCCGCATCCGGTATGAATATGGACATCGGCTTCGGCGAAATGGTCGATGGCTGGTTTGACCTGTTTGCCTCAGAAACTTTTCCGATGAGCTACAGATTTTATTCCGGCACGCCCATTCCCGAACTTCAGAATATTACCCTCGATAATCTCGTACCGCTGGTCGCTGGCGCAATCGTCAGTCACCGGGCACGAATTCACCGTCCGGCCACTTATTTTGTCAATCGTAGTTCAGTCTGGACACAGGTTACGGAAAATCACGATATTGTGTATGGCTTCTTCGGCCCTTCTGCCTTGGTGTCGACTAAAAAAGTCTGTATCGAACATCAATCAGCTGCTACGAATTTTTTGCATCTGTCTTCAACTATTTCCGGCACTCCGCCCCTCACGTTTGATGAAGGCAGCGACACTTCGGCCGGTATATATGGAATCAGCGGAATAGACTCAATCTCCGACGTCGCATGTTACGCGCCCTCAGCTTTGTACACAAAAGACGTAATCTCGATCAGAAAAGCTCAATTCGACGGAGCCGGAAACGATACCGCGCGGGCAAAAGGCGGCGCGTTCAGCTACATCGTCGAGGCCGGTTCTATCAAAAAATTCAAAATTACAGGCAGCGCGCCGGCGATTTACAACTTTAAAGCTCTGCCAGGTACCTTTTCCGGCGTGATAGGAACGTTTGACGGTTTTAAGCTCTT
>JANOJH010000842.1:0-1282 GCA_031408135.1 Bdellovibrio sp.
CTTTTCTGCAAAACGCAGGGCTCAAGTTGCCAGCGGATTTGAACTGGCAAATGCAGTCGGTGGAACTTTTTAAGCCTTACATGGAAATTCTTTCCGATGCCGTTGCTTTGTATTCGCCACTTGATGACAGTAAATATGAAATCGCCGCTGAAAGCATTGATACCTTAAAACTTGAAACCACCAAAGCGGTGCTGCTCGCATGGAAAGAGGCCGTGACTTCCCATCCGGGCGAAGCATTTACCGAAGCGGATTTTCTAAAAATGCAGGATGAAGTAAAAAATAAATCGGGCCAAAAGGGCAAAAATCTTTTTTTTCCGGTGCGGATTGCGCTGATCGGAAAACCGCACGGGGCCGAGCTTAAAATTCTGGTGCCGCTGATGAATAAAACTTCGATTCTTGCGCGCGCTGAAAAGGCCATTGCAAGATGCTGAAAATTTATAATACCCTCGGAAAAAAACTTGAAGAATTCAAGACTCAGAAACCCGGGCACGTCAGCATGTATGTGTGCGGACCAACAGTTTATTCGTACCTGCATGTGGGAAATTTCCGTGGGCCGGTCTTTTTTAATTTGGTGAGAAACTGGCTTGAAGTTTCAGGCTACAAAGTGACGTACGCGCTTAACTTCACTGATGTTGACGACAAAATCCTGAGACGTGCCGTTGAAGAGAAAAAGTCGGCAACCGAAGTGAGTGAGTTTTACATTTCTGAATACTGGAAAGATTTTTTAGCGCTTGGCCTGACCGGGCACGAACACAACCCGAAAGTGACTGAATTTATACCTGAGATCATAAAAATGATTTCGGCACTCATCGCAAAAAACAAAGCCTATGTGGCTGCGAACGATGTGAATTTTGCGATTGAAGAATTTAAAGAATACGGAAAACTTTCAGGCCGCAAAGTAGACGAGCTGAAAGAAGGCGTCCGCATCGATGTAAACGAAAACAAAAAAAATCCGTTAGATTTCGCACTCTGGAAAGCGGCTAAACCCGGTGAGCAACTCAGCTGGGAATCGCCATGGGGCATGGGGCGGCCCGGTTGGCACATCGAGTGCTCGGCCATGATTGAGGGACTGTTCGGTGATCAGATCGACATTCACGGCGGCGGCCTTGATCTGATGTTCCCGCATCATGAAAATGAAATTGCCCAAAGCGAAGGGTGCCTTGACCACAGCTTTGTTAAGTACTGGATGCATTGGAATATGCTGAACTTCAGCGGCAGTAAAATGTCGAAGTCGATCGGTAACGTTGTGACTATGCGCGATTTTTTAGCTGAGCACCATCCG
>JANOJH010000876.1:0-2220 GCA_031408135.1 Bdellovibrio sp.
CATGCCACGAATGAGATCAGGAAATTCTGCAGAAAATAAACCGCAATTATCCATTCGTCAGAAAGCCCGAGCGTTTTATAAATTGCAATGGTTTTTTTCTTGCTCATAAACGTCCATTGCAACAGATAACTGCCGCACAGAAAACACAACCCCAACGCCACCAGAGCTACCAGCCCCAGATAATCGGTAAAATATTTCAGCACACGGTTGGAGTCTTCGGCGCTGTCTTTTGTGGTGTTGATATTAACGACCGGGTCTTTGATCAGTTTCTCTAATTCCAATTTGACCAGCGCAAGATTTGTTTCAGTCGGCAGCTTATAGCTCCAATACTCGGAAAATGTACTGCCCGGTTTCAGGAGACCGGTTTTGCCGAGATACTTTTCATGAATCAGCACTCTCGGGGCAAAGCCCGGTCCGCGCAACAACCTTGAAGGATCTTCTACCATCACGCCGGAATAAGTAAACTGCGCCTCACCGATATCGACGACATCGTTTAATTTCAGTTCAAGTAGCTCCTGAATTTCGGGATCAACCCAGACTCGTGGTTTTTCTGAAGTCAGGCCCTGAGTTTCAGAAAAAATGAACTTTCCGTACAGTGGAAAACTGTCATCGAACACGACAATTTTAACAAGCTTCGAATCACTTTTTGTGCGCAACATTGAAAACAGATGATAAGTATGCGAACGCCCTTCTGCCTTAAAGCGAGATTCCCATTCGGCTCGTTCGGCCTCGGTAAAATTGCGCCGGGCGCTAACCGATAAATCCCCGCCCAGAATGACCTGCGCTTTTTCTGCAGATTGCCGGCTTAAGCTCTGTTGAAAAACCTGCAGTAAAAAAAAGCCGATCAAACCGATCGTCAGGTTAAGTATAAGAAATAGCGTAACGGACTTATACCGCGTTAATTCAAGAACGGCCATTCTGACGAGGCTTTTCAGCTTCACTCGAAACGGCCATTTTTCAGAAGATAGCTTCTGTCGCAACGTTTCGCCAGTTCAAGATCGTGCGTTACAAGTACTGTTGTGGTTTTCGTTGCCCGAACCTGATCAAAGAACAGATTCATAACTTTTGCTCCGGTTTCGCTGTCGAGATTGCCGGACGGTTCATCGGCCAGCAGCAGCCGAGGTTTGGTAATAAGGCCACGGGCCAATGCCAACCTCTGACATTCGCCCCCGCTGAGTTCGCTGGGTTTATGCTGCGCCCGGTGACCGAGCCCCACATCAGCAAGCGCTTTTAAAATCGTGGCCTCAGTAAAAGATTTCCCGAGTATCTCGAGAGGAAGCGCAATATTTTCAAAAGCCGTCAGATGCGACACCAAATGAAACTGTTGAAAAATAAAACCGATATTTTCGCCCCTGAATTCAGTCATGGCTTTGCGATCAAGATTTTTCAGTGACTTGCCATTGATCTGAATGTCGCCCTCATCAAAATAATCAAGGCCGGCCACAAGGCTTAAAAAAGTGGATTTACCGCTACCCGAAGCGCCCACAACGGCCACAACGCCTGAATCGGGCACCTGCATGTTCAGCTGACTGAGAATAATCAGCGTTTCATTCCCCTGCTGAAAGGATTTTTTCAGATTTACAATTTCAAGACTCATTTTTTGGGCTCACTGTCTTTTAAATTTTTTATAAGATAATTATAAATATTGTCGGCAATAATTTTATGGCCTTTTTCATTCGGATGGATTCCGTCTGCCTGATTAAGTTCTGAAATGCCAGCCACCTGATTCAGCAGAAATGGCGCCAAAGCCACGTTGTATTTTTTAGCGAGCCGCGGAAATATAGCCGCAAATCTTTTTGAATAATCTTTTCCGTAGTTGGGCGGCACATGCAATTGGCCAAGGATTACTTTTATTTTTTGCTCTTTGGCCCACTTAAGTGCTTCAGCTATATTTTTTTCAGTTTCTTCGACTTTCAGGCCGCGGAGGCCATCGTTACTGCCCATGAGAATAAACACTACATCCGGCTGATCCTTTGTAATCCACTTCAGTCGACTCAGTGTGGAAGCACTTGTTGAACCGCTTGAGCCGGAGGCATTTATTGTCCAGCCCGAATTTTTGGCCTTGAATTTTTGTTGAATGAGTTGAGGAAAAGACCGGTCCTGGGCAACGCCGTAGCCCTCGGTCAATGAATCACCGAGAAAAATTAATTTGACGGCGAACGCTGTTTGAGTGGCTATGAAAAAAAAGAATATTCCAAAAAAAAAGATCCTAAGCATGAC
>JANOJH010000039.1:0-1883 GCA_031408135.1 Bdellovibrio sp.
ACCGGCCGCAACTTCTGCTGCAACATCAACTGCAGTAGGCACGGGTTCTTGTCTTTTCAGTTCGCGCTTTTTGAGCTGGGATAGCGCAATCACGCCGAAAACAACTAGAACAAATATCCCGATGAAAACAAGGAGTATTAAAATTTGATTTGAGTAGGCATCATTCATTGACGCCCACCCTAATATAGAAACTATCTGATGTCAGCTAAACTTACCGATACCATAGTTGAAACACCGCGCTCTTGCATGGTAACGCCATAGAGTTTCTGTGCGACTTCCATCGTGTGTTTATTGTGCGTCACTACGATTATCTGCGAACGCTTGGCCATTTCTTTTACCAGATCGTTGAATCTGAAAACATTGGCGTCATCAAGCGGCGCATCCACCTCGTCAAGCAAGCAATAAGGTGATGGCTTAACCAAGAAGATCGAGAACACGAGGGCCACGGCCGTAAGGGCTTTTTCGCCACCGGACATTAATGTCACGTTCTGCATCTTTTTACCCGGCGGTTTTGCAATGATCTCGATACCCATTTCGCCTTTGTCTTCGTCTTCGATCAGTTGAAGCATGGCCTCGCCACCGCCAAATAACACCGGAAACACCTTCTGGAAGCGGTCGTTAACCAGATCAAAGGTTTCTTTAAACCGTTTCGCGCAGATTTTGTTAATCCGATCGATTACTTTTCGCAGTTGCTCTTTGGCTTCAGTCAGATCGTTATGCTGAGTGTTTAAGAACGCGTAACGTTCCTGCGTTTCTGAAAACTCGTTAATCGCCGAAAGATTAACTTCACCGATTTTAGAAAGCTTTTCGCGTAAATCTTTAAGTTCGAGATCGGCCTCTTCGGGATTACCTTCGCGGCCCTCGTACTTGTAAACCACATCCGGCAATAACAACTGGTATTTTTCGCGAACCTGATCGATTAAATACTGTTCTTTCATTTTGGCTTGCTCGAGCTTTAATTGTGCATCGTTCATTTTTGCCAAGCGGTCATTACGTTCACGCTGTAAAGAAATCGTTTTATCTTCAAGTTCGCGGATATGCGCGGTTTCTACTTCAAACTGGTTCTTAACTTGTGCTACTTCAAGACGTCTGACTTCCACATCTGCGAGCATGCGTTCAAAATCTATTTTGGCCTGTTCAAGCGCGTACTGCCCGTCAGACATCTGAGACGTGTAACCTTCAGCTTCTTCTGACATTCTTGAAAGCTGGGATTCAAGATCGTTCACCTGACGCGTAACCATTTCAAGCTGACGTACCACGCCCGCATATTCCTGCGTTCGGGTTGCTGACCTAACCTGCAGATCCATTACCAAAGCCTGTTGCGTTTCAAAGCCGTCCTTCATTGCTGCATACTCGTTAGTTAAATCCGTAACGGTAAGTTCGAGCTCGGTTTTAGCCGTTCGAACTTCAATGAGCCGAGCTTCAAGTTCATCAATGCGGGTTGTGAATTGCTCGAGTTGTTCAGAAATTCTGCGGGTTTCTTTTTCCTGGCGTTCAACGGCGGTTTGCGCCTGATTGAATTCCATTTCAGCGCGCTCGAAATCCTTGCGGAGTTCGGCCACTTTGATTTCCTGATCTAAACGGCGTTTTTGCGCGCCTTCAAAATCCGTAACAACACCGCTTAACTGCACTTCTACTTTTTTAAGTGCAGCGTTGGCTAAGGCAAGCTTGCCGGCCCATTCAGATTTTTTATCACTTAATTCTTTAATTTCGCGGCGACGCTTTAAAACGCCCGATTCAGCTGAATCTTTAGAACCGCCGGTTAAAACACCGTCGGCCGCCAGAGTATCGCCGTCGGTCGTAACAAACGTCCAGCCTTTGTATTCAGGGCGAAGTCTCAGAGCTGTACGGATAGAATCCACAACGGCAACGCCATCAAGGAT
>JANOJH010000042.1:0-10013 GCA_031408135.1 Bdellovibrio sp.
CTCTTCCTCTTCCTCTTCAGGCCAGTACCAATCCTGCTATCACTGACCACACCAGCACCCTTTCAAAGACTCAATTTACAAATTCGAACATTGCCGCCGATGGTACAAAAACGAAAACTGAAAAAGAAATCTGGGAATTCATCAACGAACGCCACAGCGAATACATTTTTGAAGTCAAAAAACAATTTACGGCTTACCTGGTGTTGAAGGTCGATTACGATAAAACCCGCGTTTACAAAATGGATCCCGATTTGGCTGCGGAAAATGTGAATGAACAGCTCTTCAATTATAGTTTGCGTGAGGAAAATCCTTTCAAACGCGTGTTTGAAAGCGGACAGTATGAATCTTTCAGCGTCAGCCAACTTGGATTAAATCTGAAGAACTTTAAATATGCCTGCATTACCGCGCTGAAATCTGGTAAAAAAGTTGTGGGTTTCCTGGTTGGCTTTAAGGATAAAAACCTTTCAGAAATCGATCAATTGTTGTTAGAAGAGCTCGCAAAAGAAACTGCCGCGTAAGCGATCTCTTAACTTACCTTGTAAACATCGAGCAGCCGTGCGCCCGCTTCGGCAACCTTAATCTCAATCAGAAAAACAGTGGTGCTTTGCGGATAATCCTGCAACTTGACCCGATCGGGCCATTCAACAAATTTGTAATCGGCCGCTGTGTTCAGAAGATCAAAAAAACCGGCAGACGCGATGTCTTCTTCGGATTCAAGACGGTATAGGTCATAGTGATCAATTACTACTTTTGAATTTGAATAGCGATGATGAATCGAATAGGTCGGCGACTGAACTATTTCGAGACCGAAAAGACGGCAGAAGTTAGCCACCAGCGTGGTTTTGCCGGCAGACAGACCGCCGGACAACAATAAGATAGAACCTTTAGGAGCGAGGTTCAGCATTTTTTCAGTAAAGATGACTAGCTCGTGCTCAGTCTCAAGCTGAATTGAAAAAATCAAAGTCATTTAATTTTATCATTCATTTTGTGAACAGCCTTTTTCAGACCGGTTTCAAGAGCGTAACAAATCAGTGAATGGCCGATATTTACTTCTCTGAGGTGCGGTAATTTCCGTATTAATTTTGCATGCGGAAAATCAATCCCGTGCCCGGCATGCACACGCAGATGCAATTCGTGCGCTTTCCGCGCGCTGAAAAGTAGATTGCTCCATAAGCGGAGCTTCTTCTTTTTATCCGTGCAGCTGACCCAGTGGCCAGTATGAAGTTCGATAGCATCTGCCCCAGCCATCGCCGAAGCGCTAACTTGTTCAGGATTGGCTTCGATAAAATAGGAAACCTTAATTTTTGCTTTATGTAATTCGGCCGTCATATTCTTGATCTGCTCAAAAACCTTCAGGATATTTAACCCGCCTTCGGTTGTAAGCTCCTCACGTTTTTCAGGTACGAAACATACCCAGTCGGGCTTGTTCGTCAGAGCGATTTTCAGCATCTCGTCAGTAACCGCCATTTCAAGATTAATCGGCAGTTTCGATTTTTTACACAACAGAACGACATCGGCATCCTGAATATGGCGGCGGTCTTCGCGTAAATGTATTGTGATCTGTTTTCCGCCGCCGGCTTTTACTATATCCGTAAGTGCCAGCAGATCAGGATAGCTGGTTGTACCGCCACGCACCTGTCTGAGCGTGGCCGCATGATCGATATTCACCCCGAGTGTGATTTTCTTTTTGATGGAAAGTCTCATGAATATCCTTATGAAATTTCTTTTTCGAGAAATGAAGCCAATTCTTCAGCGATAGAATTAATTTTCCTTTTATCGGGACCTTCCACAAGTATCCGGATCAAAGGCTCGGTACCTGAGTATCTGATAAAAATTCGCCCTTCACCTTTCAGTTGCGCTTCTTTTTCCTTTAACAGAGACGCGTAGCCCTTGATTTCGGAAAGTTCAACCCGGCTGTGCACCCGACAATTGATCAGCACCTGCGGAACATCTTCAAAAATATCGGCCAATTCGCTCATTTTGCGGCCGGTTTCTTTCATTACAGAAAGTACATTCAACGCAGCTACGGTACCGTCGCCGGTGGTTGTTTGATCGAGAAAAATAATATGGCCGGATTGCTCCCCGCCCAAGCTGTATGAACCGCGACGCATCTCATCAACTACATGTTTGTCACCAACACTAGTGGTTATGACTCTGATTCCATGCTCATTCATCTTTTTTTCAAGACCGAAATTACTCATTTGCGTAACGACAAGTGTGTCGTGGCGGAGTTGTTTTTTAATCTTCATGTGGATCGCACAAATTGCAAGAATGTGATCACCATTGATGAATTTCCCTTTTTCATCGATCATAATCAGCCGGTCGGCATCTCCATCAAGCGCAATTCCGACATCGGCACGGTATTGAACAACGGCCTGAGAAATAAGACTTGGATGCAAGGCACCCACTTTATCATTTATATTGATTCCGTTCGGCTGATTACCGACGTGAACGACTTCGGCCCCGAGCTCTTCGAAAATAGCCGGTGCAACTTTATAAGCCGCGCCATGTGCGGTATCGAGCACGATCCGCATTCCTTCAAGAGTGTATTCCAGCGGAAAAGCACTCTTAGCATAAACAATATAGCGACCTTGCGCATCTTCGATACGTTTTGTACGACCAACTTCTTTCGAAGGCGGCAGCATTTTAGAAAGATTATCCGCAGCAACAAGAGTTTCAATTTCTTTTTCCAGTTGATCATCAAGCTTAAAACCATCAGGCCCGAAAATTTTAATACCGTTATCCTGATAAGCATTGTGTGAGGCTGAAATAACGATCCCGGCGGCAGCTCGCATCGTGCGGGTGAGATATCCGATTCCGGGAGTAGGAAGTGGCCCCACTAACTGTACGTTAATTCCCATTGAATTGAGCCCGCTGGCCAGCGCCTGTTCAATCATGTAGCCGGAAAGCCGCGTGTCCTTTCCGATAACAACTTTATTGGCCTGGGATGGAGATGAAATAACCTTTTTTCTGATCAGGTGACCGATGGCCTGGCCAATTTTAACCACCACTTCAGGTGTCATCGGATATTGATTTGAAGTGCCTCTTATACCATCGGTGCCGAATAATTTTGAAGAACTTGGTGGGCTCTGCGACATATTTATTTACTTTCCTTCTTTATCCCTTTGGACAATCTCAACACGGATTGTATTTGGTTTTATACCGATAATCTTAATTCCTTTTGGAACATCTATTTTTGAAGCATTCATATCGACATCATAAAATCCGGCAGGCTTATCTGAAAGATCAAAGGCCAGAATCTGCGAGGACTCCCGATACTTTTTAAGGATTGGCTGCGGCCCCGAAACTTTTACTTTCAATTGTGCGCTGGATTGCGCCGCGACCACCAGCGTTTCTGATGTTACAAAATCGAGTTCGAGATCCTTTGTTACGATGAAATCACGCTTGTTCAGAATCGAAAGCCATAAAATCAGAGAAATAAAAAGGGCCACAACCTTATAAGAAAAATTATCCAGCAGACTTGATTTTATTTTTTCTATATTTTCGGGTTTTGTGTAACGTTTCATTGAGAGGCCGTCTCTGGGTGAAAGGCCTTATATTTAAAACCGTAGGCTTCATAAAGCGCCTGACGTACTTCCGAAAGTTCAACATTGGGGCTCATGTGGCCGGAGTGTACTATACTGATCGATTTCGTTTCTTCCGACACGACTAACACAAGAGCGTCGGTTTCTTCGGTCAATCCGATTGCGGCCCGATGGCGGGTACCCAAATTTTTATCAATCGCGGGATTTTTACTTAGCGGCAGAAAGCAGCCGGCAGAAACAATTTTACCGCCGCGAATCAGCACCGCGCCATCATGCATGGGCGCCTGAGGCTGAAAAATAGATTCAATAATTTCGGCCGAAATCTTGGAATCCAATTCGGTGCCCATTTCAATGTGGTAGTCGACTAAAATATCTTTTTCGATAACGATCAAAGCCCCGTAGCCTCGTTGAGCGATGGAGATCACGCCTTTTGCAATTTCCTCAATCAGGTGGGTTTCCATAACCGAAGAAATTCCGGTAAACAGCGGATGACTGCCGATGTGCGAAAGCGCACGTCGGATTTCACCCTGAAACAGCACCACAAGAATAACAAACAAATTAGAAAAGAATTTTTCTAGGATCCAATTGAGCGAATGAAACTCAAACCACTGACTCATTACAAAAGAGATGGCTAGAATTCCAAGACCCGACAACATCTGAATGGTGCCGGTACGTTTAATCAAAATAAGCGCGCGGTAAACAATCAACCAAACGAGAAAGATATCAAATATGTCCTGCCACCGTAAGTGCGACAGGACAAACGATAAATTCTCAATCAGGTTGGATAAGACGTTCATGTTGCAGCGGCAGGTTTTCTATTCGATAAAGTTTCCGCATCTGTTGATTTGTCGTTGCTCGAGATCGAGTCGATTCCGCCGCTTTTCCGGTTGATCCGGATTTTCTGAATTTCAGAAACAGCCGCACCTTTGGCAAGAACATCGACTTCATGACCATCAATAGTTTCATACTCAAGCAAAGCCTGGGTAATTCGTTCAAGTACATCTTTATTGGCAACAATGATGTCCATGGCTTTGCGGTAGCCTTCATTGATAATTTTAGAAATTTCAGCATCGATTTCCTGAGCCTTCGATTCAGAGTAGTCTTTCGATTTCTGACCGTAACTCATGCCTTGGAATACGGGACCATCGCTCTTTTCATAAGCCAAAGGTCCAAGCGGACTCATGCCCCATTCGCAGACCATTTTTCTTGCGAGCGAGGTAGCGCGTTCGATATCGCTTGCTGCACCCGTGGTGAAGTCCTTAAAAATCAACTCTTCTGCTGCACGTCCGCCGAAAGCAAATGCAATCCAGTTTTCTGCCTGCAATTTAGAAAAACTAAGAGCATCCTTTTCAGGAAGTGTCTGGGTTAAGCCCAGCGCCATGCCTCGCGGAATGATCGTCACTTTATGAATCGGATCAAGGCCCGGTAATAATTTTCCGACCAGCGTATGTCCGGCTTCATGATAGGCCGTCGTTTTACGGTCCTCTTCGCTGATGACCATCGACTTTCTTTCAGAACCCATAATGACTTTGTCTTTCGCTCTTTCAAAATCTTCCATCTCGAGATACTTTTTATCCGAACGTGCGGCGACCAGCGCCGCTTCGTTAACGAGATTTCCGAGATCTGCACCCGACATGCCGGGCGTACCGCGAGCAATTTTAGTCACTTCCACATCTGGTCCGAGTGGAGTTTTTTTCATATGTACATTTAAAATGTGTTCGCGACCTTTAAGATCCGGTTTACCAACTACAACCCGTCGGTCAAAACGGCCAGGACGAAGCAATGCCGGATCCAGAACGTCAGGACGATTTGTTGCGGCAATCAGAATGACGCCTTCTGTAGACTCAAAGCCATCCATTTCAACCAACAACTGATTGAGTGTCTGTTCACGCTCATCGTGTCCGCCGCCCATGCCGGCTCCACGGTGTCTTCCGACCGCATCGATTTCATCGATGAAGATCAGACAAGGCGCACTCTTTTTGCCTTGCTCAAATAAATCTCGTACGCGGCTTGCGCCCACGCCGACGAACATTTCAACGAAATCCGAACCAGAGATAGTAAAGAACGGAACGCCGGCTTCGCCTGCAACGGCTCTCGCAAGGAGGGTCTTACCAGTTCCTGGAGGCCCTACAAGTAAAACGCCTTTTGGTATACGGCCGCCTAATTTAGTGAATTTTTTCGGATCTTTCAGAAAATGTACGATTTCCTGTAAGTCATCCTTAGCTTCATCTACACCCGCCACATCTGTAAATACGACCCGGTTTTTATTCTCGACCAAGCGTGCTCGCGACTTTCCGAAAGACATCGCCTTGCCGCCGCCAACCTGAATTTGCCGCATGATAAAAATGAACATACCGACAATCAACAAAAGCGGAAGCCAATTGATCAAAATAGAAGACAGCATGCCGTCGGACTGTGCTGTTTCGTAATTCGGAGTAATGCCGAACTTCTGCATTTCTTCATAACCTTTGTCGGAGATGTTTCCCGCTACCTGAAACTGCGTACCTGCATACTTTTCTTTGAACTCAGGCTTAATTTCGCCACGGATTTCCCCGCGGTCCTGAATAAAAACGACTTTCTCCGCAACTATTTCCTTTAGCTCGGCTGCACGCAGAAGTTTCGAATAAGTAAAATCAGGAATTGATTTCTGATTTTTAACGTCCCATTCCCTGAACATAAAAATCGTCAGAACGATTAATGCGAACCAGAGAGCGAAGGTTTTTTGATTGGCTTTCATTTAGGCCCCTTTCGTAAAATTAGAAGAACTATTACAGTAACACGATTCGGGACGCATTTATAACCCATTTTTTTCCGAGTAACTCAAATGTGATATCTTTCTGATTTTTGTCGAGTCTTTTTCTGATTTCCTCAAGGTGCCCGCTTGTAAAGCTGTGGATTTGATGCTTTTTTAGGAATAGGGCTAGTCCTCGCAACTGATCGCTCTTCGACAATGACACATACCATTGACGGCTTAAAACAAAATGATCTTTATCCTCAATGAGCACCAGTTCGAAAACCGATTTTTCGTTTGCTGAATTGCCGATTTTCAAAAGTGATTTAGCGAGATTCTTACTTCCGCCTTCAAGCTTTTCATCCAGTTCCTTCAGCCACTTCTCCCGAAGCCAGTTGCGTAGATAGTGGTCTTGACTGTTGGTGGGATCTTCAACCCAGCCGATGTTCCGATTTTCAGCAAATTCGGCCAGCTCCTTTTTTGTCGAATTCAAAAAAGGCCTGAAAATTTCTTCATTCCACATTTTAAATGCGAGGAAGCCGTCTAAAGAGGTTCCCCGTAACATTTTCAGCAGCATAGTTTCAAGGTGATCATCCAGATGGTGTGCGGTGACAAAAACTTCATCCGAGGTCTTAAGACCTTTTAGAAATGTCCAGCGCGCTGTTCGCATTTGGTCTTCGCTTTCAATCTGAATAGTGCTTTTTTCAGAGTAAAAAACCACGTTTTTGCGCGGCAAACCGGAAATCTTATGTTGCACGGCTTCCAGCGCGAGCTCTCTGAAGTGATCCTGCTCGGAATTTCCGGTTGGCCCATGATGAAAATGCGCTACCGTAAGCCTAGCCTGCGGCCGTAGTCTCAGAAAGACGTCAAGTAATACCATCGAATCAAGACCACCGGAAATAGCCAGAATAAAGCTGTCATGGGTATCTAGCTCATGCTCTTTAAAAAATTTCCAGATCTGATGCTCAAATGGAGTCCAGCTTGAACTCATAAAGTGATCATAACTTTCGTCTGTGTGAACTCAAAATAGGATTCAATGCCGAGCTCACGGCCCATTCCCGAGGATTTAACACCTCCGAAAGGACGGCTGAGATCTGTACTGATAATTTCGTTAATCGCCACCTGACCTGCCGCAATGCCTGCTGCCAGCTTTTTTGCAGCAGGTAAATTCTGCGAAAACACCCCGCCGCCAAGGCCGAATTCAGTCGAATTTGCAATTTCAATTGCCTCAGCAATTGAGTCAAACGCGATCACCAGTAATATCGGGCCGAAAAATTCCTGATTTTTGAGCCACTGCGAATTTTCATTCAGCAGGTAAATTTCGGCATCGACAAATGCGGAATTTGGGCTTTGCAGGTGAGGCTTTACGTAAATTTGTTCTGCCCCGGTGTTCAGTTGAAGTTCCTGCACCTGTTTTGCAAGTGCCGTCTTAAACCTGGTATTTGCCAATGGGCCAAGGTCATGGCCGAGCTGATACTGATCAAATTCTGACTTCAGCAGTTCGAGAAACTCCGCAAGCACATCGCGGCTGACAATGGCGCGTTTAGCAGAAATACAAGACTGGCCGCAATTCAGTAACCGGCCCTTCGCAATTTTGGCTGCGGCGAGCTTCAGGTCCGCATCAGCACAGACGATGTACGGATCACTGCCGCCAAGCTCAAGAACTACTTTCTTAAAATATTCGGCTGCCACTTTTGAAACAATCCGGCCGGCTTGAACCGAACCGGTGAGAGAAACTCCGCCGACCTCTTCCCGACTTAAAATAAAATCAGTCAGATCGTGAGGAATAAAAAGATTAAGCAAAACCGGCGTATCAAACAAACCTGCAAAAACGCCTTCAAGTGCAAGCGCCGAGAGCGGCGTCAGTTCAGAGTGCTTAAGTAAAATCGTATTTCCCGCAAGCAGTGCTGGCATGACCATTCGGATAGCCTGCCAGAACGGATAATTCCAGGGCATTATTGAGTAGATCACCCCGAGCGGCTCATGCTTGATTTCAGAATTCTCGGTAAGCCTTGGTGCCAAAAAATCCAGTTCAGCACGGCAGGCCCGTTCAATCGTGATTTTGCATTTTATTATTTCAGCCTGGGCTTCATGAAAGGGTTTTCCCATTTCACTGGAAATTAATCTTGCCAATTTTTCTGTTTGTTGCCCGAGCCTTTCGGCAACCACCAGCAGGCGCTCTTGACGCGCGCGCGGGGATAACCCGCGCCATTTTCCGCCGGAAACACTTAAAGTTGCAATCGCATCAAGAACTTGTATTTCAGTGGCGTAGTCATAGCTAGCCAGCTCCTTGCCTGTAAAAGGGTCTTGCGTGCGAAAGGGCATTACTTGGTTGTACCGTCTTTTTTAAGAATTTCGATTTCAGCCGTTACTTTGAATTTATGATTCTCTGCAAATTTGGAAAACTCATTAACAAAATCAATTTTATGAATGAGCGAGATCATTTCGTTTGAAACCTTCAGAGTAATGTCGTCTTTGGCTTTAAGAGCCTGCCCGACAATCGTGGTAATGATCTCTTTTGAGATTTCAGATGGCGAGCCTGACGAAATGATTTTTTTAATGGCTTCACCCAGCTTCTCAGTGGCAGAAGAGCCGCCTTCTCCGGATTTAGAATCTTTTTTGTCGTTATTTGCCATAAACCTGTTTGATCCGTTTTTTAAAGTTAGTAATCATCATCGGCAAATTTGCGCTGACCAGAGGCTTTGCCATTGCTTCCGGGACCAGCATTCCGAAAGTGGCTTCAACTTTATATTCCACCGCACATTTTCCATTGCTGTCGCTCAACTGCCATGAGCCCTTCATAGTTTTAAAAACATCGCCGCCAATAAATTCAAAATTAACGGACTTATTCGCAACTTCGGTAACTTTCAATTTGTATTTGAAAGTTTTGATGAGTGATACGTGATATTCCATTTCCTTGGTGTCTCCCGAATTTTTATAAATTTTGACCGACTTTACTTCTGTCAGGAATTCAGGATATTTTTCGTAATCCGCAACAAGCTTAAAAAATTCTTCTGTGGAGCAGTTAAATACTTCCTGTGTTTGAGCCGATGCCATGCTGTTGATCCCTTTCGTTGGTTAGCTGATTTATTTTTTAAACAAAGATTCTGCCGCAGCCTGCATCCGCGATTTTTCATCATTGACGCCCGGACCATCTTGCCCCGGAGAAAAGAAGTCGCAAAAATTCGACCGTTCTTTTTCCCGAACAATGTCTGCGCTGTTTTCACGGCACTCATTGTAAACTTTCTTATCGTAAAATTCACAGTTTTTACAGACGTGCAAATCGGTTCGGCAGGACATGCATTCATCGCGGAAACCGATTTTCCCCTGAGAAGAATTCTTTTTACGACAATTAAAGCAAAGCACTTCCATAGTTGTTAGCTCAAAGGCTTTTTCAACAGAAAATTATGGTGCGCATCGATATTGCGAATTGTTCCGGTCTGAGAACGCATGACGATCGACTGGGTCTGTGCACGACCGCCCGGAAGCAGCTTGACGCCTTTTAACAGTGGACCATCTGTTATTCCCGTTGCACAGAATACAACGTGGCCCGACGCCAGCTCTTCAAGCTTGTATTTTTTATCGAGATCCTTAATGCCCATTCTCATGGCCCGCTGTTTCTCGTCTTCATTTCTGAATTTTAGTCTCCCTTGAAAATCCCCGCCAAGACAGCGCATGGCTGCAGCTGAAATAACGCCTTCAGGCGCCCCGCCGATGCCCATCAGCAAGTCAATTCC
>JANOJH010000051.1:0-5772 GCA_031408135.1 Bdellovibrio sp.
CAAGGGAAGAGTTCATTTTTAAGTAAGACTCTTATCGATTGGCTTAAGGGAACTAATCCCGCTGTGACTACAGATGACGATCCAAGACTGATGGTCTTTACTGGAGGGATTGGTACTTGGACTACAGCTGGATTTGCGCCAGTAGCAGGAGGAACAGATCCTTTGAGCCAGAAAGGTATGCCCAATGGATATGATCAAGCAGGACTTGATGTTCTTGAAGGAAAGGCAGTTGTAACAAAAGATACCTATTCAAGTCTTAATATAAAGATGATGCAGGATTCTGATCCATACATGTTAATGAATTATGGTGAAGTAGAATTATTACTTGCTGAAGCTTTACAAAGATCTATTGGGTCAGGGATTACCGGAACAGCTAAATCTCATTATGATGCTGGCGTGAGAGCGTCCATGCAGATGTACACACCTTACGATGCTTCACTTTCAGTGACTGATGGAGCTGTAAATGCCTACCTGGCCACTTATGTGTACAACGTATCCAAGCCAGCTTTGGAAATGATTGGACAACAAATTTGGGCTAATAAGTTTTTGAACTGGTGGGAGGCGTGGTCTGATTATAGAAGAAGCGGTTTCCCTACTTTGATTCCAACCAATTATCCAGGTAACAACACAGGAGGAACTATTCCCGTAAGGCTTCGTTTGCCAGCTTCGGAGATAGCAGGTAATCCTAACTATGCTACAGGAGCAACTTTACCTGACCTACTCACAACTAAAGTGTGGTGGGATGGGGGTGCGAACTAGCTTTTGATTTAAGTTTAATGAATTAAGGTCCTTGAAATTTTTCAAGGACCTTTTTTATTGAATCCAAGCGTGCTTAAAATGAGGAAATGTGCTGATAAATAGTTGGTGACCTTAACGCAATGAATGATTATTTTCCATTAAGCTATCCAACAAAAAAATAATTTATTTCTCTTTCTCGAACCTGTCACTTTTCATGCATCGAGTGCAACTCGTGCCTCGCTTTGAGGAATTGTAAGTTCAAATAGCCAGTATTATCGTTTCTGGAACATCAATACGCTGTTATTATTCCTCGCAACGATTAACCTGCTGGATTGCTTTGAGTGAATCATGGCAGCATCTCTTACCTCGCCTTCAACATAGATACCTGAACGATCCTGTGGTAGATAGGTAAAGGATTTATTCAGATCACCTTTCAAATACACGCCCCGGCTTGCATCATGCCTACCCACCTGTGGCTTTAGCGAGTAGAAATTTCCACCCAACCAAATATCTAATTTTCCATCTTCATCAAGGTCATCTGCAACAATACCAAAAACAGCTGATACCTGAGCTTCGAGAGGCAGTGCTGAAAGAGAATAGTTATCTCCCTCATTCCAAAGAATCGCACTCTCTAAATAGTTGACTTCATAGACGAATGATTTCTTTCTTACTTCAGGTTTGAATAAAGAGTCATACGTTTTAAGAGCATAGTCCTCATACTTTAAAATGGTTTTTCGTAACCCAGGCAATTGAGAGGTGAGTTCTGACTTCTGAGCGAAAGGGTAGGAATTGCTATCGAGTGGGGGATACCAGTTAATGATAAACTCACTTTTACCATTACCATCAAAATCATTAACAAACATGGTCATGGGTTTGGCAGGTGTTGCTTTGAACTTTGTATTAAGTCCCCAGTTGCCTAGCACAAAATCTATATCTCCATCTTTATCTAGATCTGCCGGTTCAATTCTATTCCACCAGCCTTTGCTATTCGGAATAACTATTGGACTGTTTATTACTCCGTTCTCGTTTTTGAAAATAGAAATGGCCATCCAATCACCAACTACAATAAGATCTCGATCGCCATCAGAATCAACATCATCCCAACTGGCATCAGTTACCATACCTATATTTCCCAGGGATGGCGAGGTTACATCTACCCAATTGCCATTATCGTTTTTCAGCAGAAAACTTTGAGGAGGCATGCCATAATTTCCAGGTATTGCTCGAGCACCTAGAAAAATATCGGGGTCTCCATCTTTGTCAAAATCTGCTGACTCGAGGGTAGAAAAATTTCCAATGACTTGAGGAATATGATAGGGATCTCCTACAAAGTTGCCCTGCCCATCATTTTTGTAAAGACGTACAATATAATTTAATTGGTCGACCTGACTCTCATTTCCCCCTGATCCAATCATTAGGTCGACATCACCATCACCGTCTTGATCTAAGAACACCCCACAGGTGCCTTCAAATCCAATGTCCTTAAGAAAAGCAGGATTCTTCTTGAAAACAAAAGTGCCATCTGACTTTTGAAGGAAGAGTTTATCAGGATCGTTGGCTGCCCCTAATAGTACAAAGTCATCAAGTTTATCATTGTTCACATCTCCGCGAATCAATCGAGGGCCTTGCGTAGAGAGCATGTTGGTTAATAATATTTCCTGGTTAAAATCATTGAACTGGTTTTCATGGTGCTTAGTATCACCAAAAATGACCTGCTTGCTGATTTCTTCAAATTCAGGTTTATATTTTACTATTGGAATAATTTCGACATTCTTTGCCTGATCATGCGAGAGATAAATTGTTTGATCAGATTTGATGTCGGTAAGTACTTGAACTTTCCCATCTGGCCAGGTCACTGTAAGCTCTTCACTTGTAAGAGCGTTTCCAAGTCCGAATAGGAGATTTGGTTCAATACTGCTTTCGAAGCCTCTGCTGTTGAAATTTTGTAATACCCTTGTCACGGCACCTGTTTTCAAAGTTACTTGGGCGCCTATCCCAAAAGGATTTCTGGCATAGCCAATAAACTTCACCTTCAGAAAATGATTCTGGTTTATGGTACTTGCTTCATTGCGATATACAAAGCTTGATGAGTTAAGATTATTAACTACTAGATCGAGATCTCCATCATTATCTAAATCGCCATAAGCAGATCCATTACTAAATGAAGTTTGTGTTAGGCCGAAAGTATCTGCTTTATTTTCGAAAGTTAGTTTTCCGGTATTTTGAAAAGCATAATTTTTTAATGGCTGAGACGGCATATAGGAAATGAAGGCAAGATTATCGGCTTTCCCCTTATTTTTGATGATTTCGTTTCTTTTTTCGCCATCAGCAATGAATTCTCTAAAATCCATTGACATGATGTCTTTTGAGATTCCATTGCTTACAAATATGTCTTTGTTGCCATCATTTTCGAAATCAAAAATAAGTGCACCCCAGCTCCAGTCAGTAGCAGCAACACCCGATAAGAGGGCGATTTCCTGAAAGGATCCTGTTCCGTCATTTAGGTGCAGGCAATTTTGAACCATCTGATAATGAAAGTTGGCTCTGTATTTAAGGTCTTCCAAGTGATATGGGTCGAAGGCAATAGTTGTCTTGAGTCTGAAGTTATCCGCTGGGAGCATATCCGTAGTGAAAATTTCAAGACTTCCATCATTGTTAATATCTGCCATATCCGCACCCATACTCGATACTGAACAATAATTGATTCGACTTATCAATTCTTCTGAGAATTTACCTTTTCCTTTGTTGATGTATAGGTAGTCTCGTTCCCAAAAATCATTGCTAACATAAATGTCTGGTAAATGATCATCGTTAAGATCACCTACAGCCACACCCAGTCCAAACCCAATCTCACTGCTATAAATTCCAGATGCTGTAGTTACATCGTAAAAAACTCCGTTATCATTTCTCATTAGTTTATCTCCACCTACATCTGGCTTTTCACGTGCTTTTTTATAGAGATCTATTTTAGCAGGGTCTTTGAAGCTATTGTTTAAGATGTAGCAATCAAGGTCTCCATCTAAATCATAATCGAAAAATGCAGCATGGGTTGAGTACCCTTCATTGTTTAGGTTGAATTCTTTTGCCTTTTCGGAAAATGTGAGATTGCCATTATTGATGAATAGTTCGTTTTCCCTATGCCCCCCCTCAACATCACCAGAGTTACACACATAAATATCCAAAAGGCCATCACCGTTTACATCGGCCATAGTTACGCCAGTGCTCCATTCTTTGGATCCTCCAACTCCTGCTTTTTCGGTGATATCCTCAAAGACAAAGTTCCCTTTGTTTAAATAGAGTTTGTTCTTTTGTTGATTTGCAGTAAAATATATATCTGGAAGAGAGTCATTGTTAATGTCTCCAATTGCTACACCGCCTCCATTATAAAAATTTCGATAGGTTAGAATATTAAAGTTTTCCTGATCAACAACGGAATTAATAAAATCAATTCCAGTGTCGGTTGAGTTGAGTAATGTAAATAGCTTTTCACTTTTTGCTGATTCTAGATTTTTGGTTGACTCTTGATTAGCACAACTTGATAAGCCTATGACAATTGCAAATGCGGTAGGAAATTTCATTGGAAAAGAGAAGATTGATGCAATGTACACTTTGGTGAATGTTTGATTTTCCTGAAATATTACTTTTCCTTAGCAAATATTCCATCTCCATTAGATCCCATATAAGCGCCCCATAAAGGCAGCTTTCTAATCTTAATTGGCGTAGAGATGCGTTTTGTGTTCATACCAAGAAATACGAGCAGACCTGAGCGACTATAATATTGGCAATGGACAATGTCCAGATATCCATCGTTATCAAGGTCTCCGAGCCACGGTGTTGAGAAAATATTTTTAAACTCTTTCATTTGGTCTATTGTTTGGATGCGTTTTTTCCGGAAATCAATGGCGATAAGTTTATTTTCGATTTCAAAAAGAGTTTGATCAGTAAAGCCCCGCGAGCAATCAAAATTATTGATACTAATGATTGCTTCATCCTGACCATCGTTATTTAGGTCATACACAACGGGTGAAGAAAAGCCAGTGCAGCCAATGGAATCTGTATACTCAATATGACCGTCTCGTCCATTGAGCATTACTTGTAAAGATCCGGTATTGGTTGGCCATTCTCCCTGGCTAACAAAAGTGAAAAAGTCGGGCACGTCATCATTCGTAAAGTAACCTACTGCCATGCTGTTACTGGATTCTGTATTTGGGAGAGCCTGTTTCCACAACAATGAATGACTTACTCCATCAACGGCAAAGACTGTGCTTTTATGAGAAATAGCGACAATATCATAATTGCCATCTGTTGAAATATCGGCCAGAGAAGCTGGTGCAATGAATCCATGACCAACCTCTGTGGCGATCACTTTGGAGTTCATCAATTTTCTTTCCATCAAATCGGAAAGCTTTGCCATGTATAGATTCCCTGAAATGGTTTCGCCTCCGGTTCCAAAAATAATTTTGTATTCCTTCGTTCCCGGTTGAGCAAAACACAAGGGAGACATATATGACTCCTTTCCATCTGGCATGGTATCAGATGCAATAATGTTTCCTGTCTTGGAGTCAAACAAGATAAGAACACCTGGAAAACGGTTCTCTTCAGAATTTGGATAGGCCAATGAATTTCCTCCATTTACGGTAAGCAAATCTTGCAGTCCATCGTTGTTTTGATCGGGTACCAAAACGCTGTTATTAAAATTGAATCGAGCATATTGTAAGATTGAATCATGCTTAACTAGTTCATATTGGTATTTCCATATCACTTCCCCTGTTTTACCATTTATGGCTTTGAAGTGAGGAGAACGCCCACCAATAAAGACATCCTTTACTCCATCACCTGTAATATCACATAGAGTGGCAGAACCGTATACCTGATCTGGTGCCTCTTGTTTCCAGAGAACTTCACCTGTTTTACCATTTAGAGCAAGGATGCCGTGGTCACTAAACTGAGATACATTTCTGCCAGCACCTAAAACGATAACAAGAACACCATCACCAACGGAGATTTGAATAAAACGCGCCTTGAACTGGAAAA
>JANOJH010000075.1:0-1429 GCA_031408135.1 Bdellovibrio sp.
AAATACCGTCAGAAGAATCCAGTCTCCTTAATTCATCAAACGATTGTTCTAAGCCTTCCTCGTGTATTATTTACATTCTGGTAATCAGGCAATGAGAAAAGTCTTAAGAAAGGCTCTAATAAAAAACCTGAATCTCTGTTGACTTCCATAAGGTTGCTTTATAGTATAATATTGCACGGGATTAGGTAATTCAACTATAGGGAGTAAAATGCTAAGATTCTTGGGCTTGTGTATATTAGTTCTTCAGCTAATCGTGGCTGCACCCATCTTAGCAACAGGCCAGAAGTACGCTCATTTTGAAATAGAGAATAACGATCTGTTTTGGCGGTATACCTATGACTATGCGGGTTCAAAGGACAGCCTAAGAAGGGAAATTGTTCAAATGCTTAAATCCAAGTTCTTTACTTTCAATGTTACCCGGAACGAAGCTGGTTATACTGGAGAGATCAGATACTACCGCGTTGACTGCAAACGGTATGGAAGAACTTATTTGAACACACCCCGAATGTATTGGGAGGGAGAGTGGACAGGAAAGTTTGTTGTAGAGGTACTAGACAACCACTACATGGTGACTATTTATGCTTTATATTTTGAAAAGATGGAGCAGGCTGTGGGTTATCACCGTACGGAAAAAACAATAAAGGGCAGATATATTGATGCGGTAACGAAAAAGAATAAAGCTCTCTTTAGAAAGAATGAATTTTCAAATCTCTCGTTGATGAGTCTGGGTCTCAAAGATGATTTTGACATTAAAAACACTTTGCTTTTTAACTGAGAATTAAAGGTTCAAAATTCAAAATTGAATCGCTTCAATCGTGAATTTTGAGCCTTGGGCTTTGAACCTTGAATTCCTTAGAATTTATAAATTGCTGCCATGCCTAATGTAGTTTGGCTGTTCTTTGTGAAGTTTCCATCAGCGTCTATAAACTGTTGTGAGCTTTCATTTCCTGTACCCGTTAGCTTGTTAAAGGCATCCATTCTTAGCTCAGGTTTTAGTACCAAGTGGCCATCGGCCAGCGTGAACGACCCGGTTAGTGTGTAAGTGTTGGCAGAAGCACCAACCGCTTGTCCGGAACCATCAACGTTGCGCAAACCTCTAGCGCCAGATTTATTATTGAAATGCTCACCTCTGAAACCCAGACTAAAAACATCGGAAAGCGCATATGTCAAATATAAGTTAGCGCCACCCCAGGTTTTCATTTTATCCACATCACTATCTGCGGGGATAAATGTACCGGGTGAACCCAGCGTTCCTTTCTGGGTGCCAAGCATAAACCAATATCCTATAAATAGTTTATCGGTAGCCTGGTATCCACCATTTAAGTCATAAACTGTAAAATTGCCATTGTGGGTTTTGCCCAAATCATCTGCATTTGACTCATTTGATTTTATGTTGTTGAAATATATGCTCAATCCTTCGTCCGGCACC
>JANOJH010000092.1:0-4442 GCA_031408135.1 Bdellovibrio sp.
CCGGGTTTTCTCATAAGGGTGCAAAGACAGATTTAAGTCCAGTCGAGTATTAACCGAATAAAAAGTATCAACCAAGGAAAGAACCAATGAAAATGCACCGCTTATTTTTAACAGTTACCGCCGCACTAGCAGTCTTTACATTTCAGTCGTGTCAGAAAAGTGATACGAATGCTCTGCAAGAGGCCCAATATTGTCTTAACAGAGCCAGCGCGGGCGAAGCAAGAGGCTGTGTTTCAGGTATTGCTTCGAACACCTCGGCTTATTCGAGTAGCTTGAAGTGTGCGGCAATTTTTATTTCTGAAGGGTTTGGCTCTGCCTCTTCACTTGCTACGGCCCTCGACTCAATTGCGTCGCCTCCCCCAGGAGGTTGTGTAGGAGGATGTTCTTCAACCGTGAATGCCATGTCTGCTCTTAAGTTTTCGTCTTCAGACGTCAGCACAGTTGCAGGACGTGCCGCGAATAACACCACTGCCTCAGATGCCTTTGCAATATGCAGTGCTTCGGGTGTTAAATCTTACGTAACGATTAGTTCTCTATTTAAAATTGGCACTTTAGCGGGAATGCTTGCCTACGCCACCACCGGCGGTGCTAATCCAACAACGGCGCAACTTGAAGCGGAAATTGCCAACATGTCCGATGCAACTATGGGAGAGTTGGTTATAACAACTTCAGCCGCAGTTTGTGGCGACACCACTAATGCAACCGCTTCAACGAAGGCCTACTGTGCAGAGCTAGCCACGGCACTCGCAAGCCCAGCGGGCACACCAGCAAGTATTGGTGCGTGTATGAAAGCCAAACTCGCCAATCCTAGCGTAACCTGCACTTAGAAATTAAAACCGACTTTTGCGGCCATTACCCGATTTTCTTTTTTAGTTTCGGCAGTACCGACATCTTCGCCGTAAGTTGCAATATCAATGTTCAGCACGGCGAACAGAAATGATGCGCCAGCCGTGAAGTACATCTGGTTCAGACCCACGCGAAATTGGGTTTTGAACCATGAGCTCGGCGAATAATCGAGTTCAAATCCTGTGTGGAAAGCTTTGTTGAAATTAACTTCTGGATGCAAAATATTTTTCAGATCGATCATGGCCCGAATTTTAAAATCTTCACCATCACGAAGCATGTACTGAGAACCGAGATCAATTGTACGATACATTTTCGTTGGCACTTCTGTTGCGTTCTTGTTTACCATTTTTGAAAGTGTAAATTCCGAACCGATAACATTATGCATGACGGCCGCAAGGGTTAACGGATAGCGAGCGTCATTGCTTACGACCGCTTCGGTTTTTTTGGCTTCATCTTTACTTGGTAAATCGATGGTTTTTGGTACGACCGCGGCGTCAGCAGCTGCCGCCGGGCCTTCTGCGGGTTTGGTTTCTTCGGCAACCATCACTTCTTTAGGGTCGCCTTCAGCTTGCGGCTTGCGCTCTTCTTCTGGCTTCTTCTCGTCAGGCTTTACTTCGTCAGGTTTCTTTTCTTCTATTATCGGTTCAGTTACAACGGATTTTACGACGTCGGCTTTTACAACATCTGCGCCGCCCTCACCTTTATTGAACCAATTCGGGCGCCACATTCCGCCGATATCAAAATCAAATTTAGTGCCTTCCTTAAATCGGCTGTCGCTCAGAATATTAGGATCTGAAGCCAATTCAAATGCCGGCAGAATTTCCTCGACCGAAACACGGTGAACATACTTCAGTGTAATACCGGCATCAATATTCGGGTAAACTTCTTTTCCGTAACCGATTGCAAAGGTGGAATCGCCACGAATGTTCAGATCAATAGCCGGGCCTAATTGCCGGTTGATCGACATATCTATTGTCATGTCCAGCGGCAAAAATGCAAATCCCCATCCGTTACGGACCCAGAATAATTCGATGGCCTGAATTTTTCCGCCGAGTGCCTCGCCATAATATTTTTCGAGGGCATCAGAAACGGCCTGGGCTTTGGCAGCATCAGAGCCCGGAGTATCGGAGGCTTTTGAAATATCGGATGTGAGCGTAAGAGTTTTCGAAGAAACACCCGCACCGACAAGTGAAAATTGCACTTCATTATGTTTTTTGCGAGCAAAGCCCGCTGGATTATAAAGAATTAACGTGTAGTCATCAGCTACTGCCGTAAAGGCGTTTCCCATACCGAGCGCACGGATGGAGCTATAGGGATTATAAATTTTCGTCGTGACTGTTTGTGCCGCGAATGATGACGAAGCCAGAATGGTCGTAATGACTATGCTTAATATTTTCATTGTTTTCCCTTTTTTGATAACGACTCATATTACAAAAGAACATGCGGGTTTTGTATCGGTAGTTTTGAATCGCGCTGTTTTTCAGACTAGACTAACCGCAGGTCCAGCAGCTAGTATCGGTGGCGGATGAATAAAAACCTGCTGATCCGGAAATTAATTGAATTAACAAAGTCGAATTTGCAGGTGGCCTATGATGCCGCACAGAGCACTTACGACATCGCAACGAACGAAGAAAGCAAGGCCGAAAACAAATACGATACCCGCGGTCTGGAAGCGTCTTATTTAGCGGGGGCCCAGGCCGAGCGTGTTGCCGACATAAAAGCCACGCTTGCCAGTTATGAAAACCTGAATATCCGAACGTTCACCGAAGATAATAAAATTGCGCTGACCGCACTGGTTGAAATCTGCAGCAACGGAAAACATTCGCTGGTGCTTTTGATGCCAAAAGGTGGCGGCCAGAATATTGAATTCGAGCAACAGCAAATACAGGTCATTACACCTGCAAGCCCATTAGGTAAAAATCTGATCGGCAAAGAAATCGGCGACGTAATTCAGATTTCTGCAGGTGATAAAATGCGGGACTATGAAATTTTAAAAATCAGTTAGGGCGAGACCAGTTTGAGCGGTCTTTAATGAGGCGTTCTTCAAGTATATTGGCTGGAATCGCAGATCCGGAAAAAATGGAAGTCTGATAATTTCCGGTTCGGACTTTTTTTGTTGTTATATCCACATCAACAATACCATTCAGATTCATTTCGACAGCTTTAAATGCGAGCCGAAGAATAATCTCGTCGTAGTCAGAACATTCTGCGATGTAGATCGAATCTTCAAGCCTCTTTACAAATCTGGTTTCCTTAAATTGGGCTTTCATGAATACCAATGTGTTTTTTGCCTGTTCCATCATTCCATCATATTTTTGCTGCTCGGGTAAAACTTTCTGCGTGTAACAAGTTTCACAAAATGCCGTATGCTGCAGATCTGCAGGAATTTTTTTAAGAAAAGAAAAACTATTTTCTTCAATAAATTGGGTGCACTTCTTACAGATGGTATCTTGGCAGATACCACAAACAAGGTTGGCTTTAGGTTTAAAACACGAACAACAACTGGGCGACGTCATGCGAATTAGATATCATAGGCGGCACGGGAATGACATAGGTAATATTTGCAATTATATCAGTGCTCGTGTTTAGCGAAAAAATATCCCACAAACAAAATGGCCCAGATGGCGATCAGAAGGATGGCCCAGAACCTCTTTATTTGAGAAGACTTCAAAATATCGGAGGTTAAGTCAATGTTGTCGGGTTTTTCGGTCAGCGACTGTGGAAAGGTTTCGGTTTTAACGCCGAACATCGAATTCAGTTGCCCAGCCACCTCGGCATCTATTTCAGGAATTTCAAGATAGAAAAGCTGCGCGAGGAAAGTTTCAGTGCGAAATTCGGCCTGCTTTACAATATTGGCCCCGCTGCTGACCTTGAACTCGTTCTCAGTGGCCTGATCCTTGATAACTTCAAACTTAATGTGATGTTCTTTAAGCCAAGCAATGGCCTTTTCGCATTCCTGTGGAGTGAAGGGCCCGTATTCCATTACTCAGTTTCCGTACAGAAGAGATCCAGTCGGTCTTCGCCCTGAACCAATGAAAGAACGGCCGTGCCGGTGGGCCCACGCTCGAGCAGAACATCATTGCCATTGACACCCGCCGTGCATGACAGGTCTGTTGCGGAAGCCAGAGAGGCGAAAAAAATGAAGATAAGACCAGAAAGTATTTTCATGCAGAATACTTACTGCAAAAAAACAAATTTGTTGAGGACTTTCTTTAATTGTTTATAAAAGTGATCCCACGTAGAAGCCGCCAAGTCCGGTAAGAACCCCGCCTTTTGTAGGACACAAAATAAATCCATCCGTGGGCAGCGGGTTAGCAGGCAACGAGAACTGCACCAGATCTAATAATGTGACTGTAGGGTTATCGACCGCAGCCTCTGTAAACCCGGCAATTTCAAGCCACAGCGGAAAACATTTCATATTATCAAAACCGCCATTGGCCGCATTTGCTTTACTAAAGAGCTTAAAACCGTCAAACGTTCCTATCACGCCGGAAAAGGTACCTGGCAGAGCTTTAAAGTTGTAAATCGCCGGCGCGCTGCCTGTAATTTTGAATTTTTTGATAGAACCGGCCTCGACGATGTAGCTGAACGCGCCG
>JANOJH010000107.1:0-9272 GCA_031408135.1 Bdellovibrio sp.
TTAGCCGGCGTGTTTGCTGAAATCGCAAATTTGATGGGCTTCTTTTCATTCCATTTCATGGCATAAACACGGGTTGTTCCATCGGGCAAAATTAAAGGGTTGGCTTCAAAATAGCCCACTTTTTCGTGTCCGGGAGATATCATTGGTACAAATTCAGGATCAGGCAGATAGGGCTTGAACTGATAACGGACTTCAACCGGAATGGTCCCGCTGCGGTTATCAATCTGGGCGATCTGCCGGATGAACAGGGCGTTTGCATTACTCAGCGTGACTTCTTCGAGATAACTTATCCGCACTCCGGCGCTGCCTAAACTATACTTCGCCTCGGCAGAAGCGGGGTCGGGTGAACCGGTCATATCTCTGGTTTCAAGGATCTGCCGCATGCCCGAATTGAAATCGATTTCCAGTGCCTCTGCGGCATCATTAAGAACTGGAAATTCGGCAATCAAAAGTGTTTGTGGGATATTCGTAGCCGCGCCAACCACATTATTTTTCGTCACATCAAGAAGAAAGACCCGATTTTCGCGTAAAATAAAACTGACGATTCTGCTTTGGAACGCCTTAAATTTCGGAGTCGGTGTTTGCGTAAGCATATTAACTGAAAGTAAAAATTCTTTACCCAAAGCCGATTTTTGGATTACAACATGGGCATTATCTACCGATAGTCCCGAGGCGGAACCGGCTTTTTTGGCTTTAACGGCATCAGCTGTCTGACCGGTTGGTTTAACCGTAAACGACTTATCAATTTCAGGAGCGGCTTTGTTTTGTGCAAGAGGATCAATACCGGCCCTTGCGGATCTGTCCTGATTACAACCTGAAAAAAACACGGCGCAAACAAGTAGAAGGACGCTATAATAATAATGAAGTGAAATTTTCATAGTTTTCCTTCGCTCGTGTTTAAGAGGTCTTAGTCTCAAATTATATGCGAATTAGGTGCCTGAGCGGGGATCAGCTACTTTTCAGCTGGGTAAAAAAAAGTGTCAGGGTTGTGTAATTTGGGCACAGAATGTCGCTGTAAAAAAGTTCGACGGAGTAGAAAACTTAGGGACATCGGCGGAGCAGGGTCTTTTTCTGAGAGCTGCGGGTTAGGCGCATATCTGTACTGAGCCTAAGCCAATCTTGCGAACCTAAGCCCAAAGTAGCTGCCAGTCAGAGGTTGATAAACCTCTGAGCCTTTTTTTCTGATATTTAATTGCTCCCAAAACTTCCTTTTCATTAAGCTGGATATAATTTCTGATAATTTTATAGGATTTCCACCCCCTCACCACTCTTGAAAAAGGCCGGTACTTCCAAATCTTTGGGCAATTTGACCGGCAACAACTCTAAAAAAATGGTGACAGTGTTTTCGTCTTGAAGTGCGAATCAACAAGTGAATGTGATCTTTTTGCACAGAGCGCTGTTCGATTTTGACGGAAAAGTGTTTGGCGTATTTTTCAATTATTTCAAGGATCAATTTAAAGTTCTGGGGTGTGCGTAGGCTTTTATGACGCAATTGAAATCGCGCTGCTTTAAAAACCACATGGAGTGGCTCTTTGCTTGATAGGGGTCGTGGACCTCGCCCTTTCTTTTTTTTACGCAATTCTCCTCCGTGTGAAAGTTGAAGCACGCCGCTGGAGCTAAAGAATGAGCCTTGTTTACTGGAACTGTTGCGATGACCGATACCCATAGTGAATACCTGTAGCAAAAAATAGGGCAGCTTCTTTGCTTTCTAATATCCGTTAGCACGGAGCTGTTGTCCGAAGGCCACTGTTCGCTCCGGTGAAGTTTGAAACTTAAAAAAGGCTGATCATCCAGATCAGCCTTTACGGACTTAAAAGGGCAGGGCTTTCCTATCAGCCCTGTAGAGCCTTGTTTAAATCATTTAAGCGACCCACGTACGAGCTGATTATTACAAAGGCTACATACAATGTGACGACCCAATACATAATAACCGGAATTGCCTTTGAGATCTTATCGATTGTATCGAAAATCTCGGTTCGAAGGGCCTGACCATTACGTTGTAAAAAGCCCGGGAGTTTTACGCATTCAGAACCAAATAACACACTGTTTTTTATGTCGTCCGTAAAGACACTCTCAGCTTTGAATGAATGGGGAAGAGTTTTTTCAGATTTAAGACTGCTGATCATTCTTTGTGAGGCTTCAAATACCTGAATATCCGCAGAATTTCTTCCGGCATTATCAAGGGCTTCAAATATCGGTAGACCGGCCTCCAGCATTAATGCCAAGCTGGAAATAAATTTTTCTAATGCCATTTTCTTTGTTAAATTGCCGAGAAATGGCAGTTTAACAAAGAAAGCGTGCCTTGTGCGGGCAAGCCGAATATCAAAGTAAGATCGCATAAAAAGTTTATAGAGGCAGTAACTTACAACAAGAACAGCTCCCAGTATGCCGAAAGTCCTTAAAAAGTAGCCGGCAAAAGTAATTTTGTTGGCAGCAAGATCCGGAAGCGAAGGTAAAAATAAAGCGACGGCAAAAGTAAAAAAAGGCTTTATCAAACCGGCGCGAATAGTTTTTTCAGCCAGTGAGCTCTGTTCATAATTTTTTGATAATACTTCAAACACGTGCGAGATGTTCCCGGTTTTTTCACCGGAGTGAATAATGGGGATATCAAATACCGGAATCAAATTGGTTTGAGTAAATGCATAGGCCAATGGCTTACCCATTTTGATGTGAGCAAGAATTTTCTGAATTTTATTATTTTGATCCGGATTTCTTTCAGCAGAGATAAGGGTTTCAAATACTGAAACTAAACTGACACCGGCATTGTTCATTTCGGCTAAATTTTTGTAAAAGACACTGAGTTGTAATAGCGTCAAAAACACTCTCCTGAAAAATATGTTATAATTATTTTTTAAAGATCATTTCAGTTTCATTTTCAGTGCCGAAAAGGTTGACCATGCGTCGTTCAACAGTATCCGGAAACGCAAAATCGGTTTCGGGCCATACCCGAGAGGCCCTTTTCATAATGTTCACCCAGATCGGAACAGCGCCGCTGCTGCCGGTAAGTGCGCTTGAGGCGCCTTTGTCGTACCCTAGCCAAACGACAGTGGTGATATAGGGTGTGAACCCTGAAAACCATGCATCTTTATTATCGGAGGTGGTTCCGGTTTTTCCGGCCGAAGGAGATGTCCAACCCAATGCCGTTGCCGACTTCGCGGTACCGGTTTTCAAAGTTTCTTTGAGCATTCCAACAAGAACAGAAGCTGCAGTTGCATCGATTTTTTGGTCAAAGACCGGGTTAAAATTAAAAAGAATTTCACCGTCTTTGGACTTTATCTTTTCAATGTAACCTGATTTTATAAATTTTCCGAGGTTAGCTAAAGTGCGGTAGCTGTCGAGTACTTCGGTCGGATAATGAATGCTGGCACCCAGGCTGGTTGCGGGGGTGAGGTCCATATTTGATGTAAAGCCGGCAACGTGTGCAAGGTCAATTATTTTAGGGAGTCCAACCTGAAAAGCCACCTGAGCGGTTGGCGAATTCAGACTTTCCTTAAGCGCATAATAAAGCGGGATTTCGCCAAGATACTTTTTGTCGTAATTCACAGGCGACCAGCTTTTTTTATCGTATTTCCATTCGAATTTCTGGTCGTTAATTATCGTCTTTGGATCAGAGCCTTCTATGAGTGAGCTTAGATAAACGAAAGGCTTAATGAGTGAACCGATCTGGCGCTGGGCATTGAGTGCACGGTTAAATTGAGTTTGCCGGTAGCTGTAGCCCCCGACAAGTGCGTTGACAAGGCCCGTCTGATTTTCTGTGGAGATAACCAAACCCTCAAGTTTAAGGCCGGCCGCTTTGTTACTGATCAGGTTTTTGCGGCTTTTTTCGAGGTCAGCGATTTGCTTTTGCAACGCTTCCTGCGATGACTGCTGGGTATCGAGATCCAAACTTGTGAAAATATTCTGCGGTGGCTGTGAGAGATTCAGGCTTTCGATTTGCTTACGAACGGCTTCGAAAAAATACGGCGCAGTTTCTGAGGCCTGCGTGGTTTTCTGAACTGGAAGCTTCGTGCTGAGCGATACTTTTTGTTCAGTTTCTGAGATCAGATTGAGTTCTTTCAATTTACTTAGGACGAGATCGCGCCTTGCCAGAGCTTTTTCGGGGTGTTTCCACGGATTGAACATTCCCGGATTGTTGATTATTGCGGCCAACAGTGAGCATTCTGCCAGATTCAATTTTTGTACGGGTTTACCAAAATAATAATCTGAGGCCGCCCCGAATCCCATGACCTGAAATGCGCCGGTTTGGCCCATATAAATAATATTCAGATAGGTTTCGAGGATTTGATTCTTGGTCCATTCCGATTCTAACCGAACAGCAAGGTAAAGTTCTTTCAGTTTTCGACTCATCGTTTTTTCGGGCGTCAAAAAGTAATTTTTTACGAGCTGTTGGGTAATGGTACTGCCACCCTGAGCATAGCGCATTTTACTTATGTTTTTGAAAAGAGACCGCGTCAGGCCCACATAACTGAGGCCCGAATGACTCAGAAATTCGCCGTCTTCAATTGCCATCACGGCATTCATGCAATTCACCGGAAAATCAGAAATTTTCAGTTCATTCTGCATGATCGGCTGTTGGCCTTTATATTGAGCCACTAAGATCGGGTCTAAAGAAGCCTTCCAATAGGGCTCGGGTTCGGTGGTGCCAATCCAGGTGGATTGGACAATTTGGGCCGAATCAATGACCACTAAATAAGTTTCCAATTCGTGGGTTTGCCAGCTCCAGCAGGTAAAATCTTCGGGCAGTTCATCGGTTTTTGTCAGAATTTTACAGTCTGTCAGAGTGAGCTTTTTAGCATCACCTGCCATTAAAACTTGCTCTGAATCGCGAATTCGGTAGCTTTGACGGTCAAGAGCGCGGAAAAACTGCTCCGGATTCCACTTCTGACCCTTTAAAAAGCTGGGTCCGCGGGCATAATAGCGTGTGGATGGGGTTAAATCTTGGGCCGATAATTTTTTTTGAAACACTTCCGTAGCGAAAGGCCAATCAAATGCGTTGGCTTTGCTTGAAACACAAAACGCGACAAGAAAACTTGTCAATACGAGGTAAATAGTCTTTAATTGAGGGCAAATAAAGGGCATACAAACATACAATGATGAAGCTCAATACAAGTCAAATACAAAGGCTCTCTGAGAAAATTTTGAAACAATGGAAAGCACAGAACTTAATAACTTTTAAAGTTGATGAGAAAATTGTTTTAAAAACAATTGCTGATGTGATCACATTGAATCTTAAAAAAGAAGAACAGCTCGATCAGGATGTAAAAGATCTGATGGACCAAATGGAGCGCGAGCATGAAGGGCAATTTCAACGCCATAAAATGTTTCCGATGCTTAAGCAAAAACTCGCAAAAGAAAGAAAGTTTATTTTATGATTCTAAGTGACGAGCGCCAGGCCCATCTTGCCCATCTGGCCACCGACAAAGTGTGGGGCGACGACATCGCGGATTTTTCTGATGATGACATTGCACTTAGGGCTGCCAAAAAAGCGATCGCGGATTTTGTAAAAGAAGATGCCGAGATCGATAAAAAGGCGCGCGAGAAAGTGGCCTCGCTGAAACGGGATGTTCACGAAGGCACGCGAGAATGGGATATTCTGTACAAAAAATATTATGAAGAAGAAAAGAGTCGTTATGGCAACTAAGAAGAAAAAAAAAGTAGTAAAGAAAATTGTTAAGAAAACTGTTAAGAAAATTGTAAAAAAAGCCGCAAAGAAAACCGTTAAAGCAAAGAAGGTCGTAAAAAAATCGGTTGCTAAAAAAGCAGTTGCTAAAAAATCGGTAAAAAAATCGGTTGTGAAACAAGTTGTTAAACCCACGCCGAAAATTAATATTGATTACTCGAAAGCCATTACGCCTTTAGGTGATCGTCTCGTGGTTAAAGTTGCAACCGGTGAGCGTATCACGGCTGGCGGCCTTATCATTCCTGATTCCGCAAATTTAGCTACAGGCTATCTGAAGGCAACTGTTATGGCTGTCGGTGCCGGTGGAAAGAACAAAAAAGGATTATTGCGCCCCTTGGATGTTAAAATCGGGGACAGTGTTTTATTTTCTGAACATGCGGGTACCAAAGTCAGTTTTAATGCCGAAGAACTTCAGATTATTCATGAATCCGATGTAATGGGTATTGTTCAAAATTAAATACAAAGGAATTTTTATGCGCGTATCGATAATCGTCTACTTAATATTGTTGTCTCAGGTGAGTTCGGCTATTTCGATCGACTGGTCGGGCGGTTACCGCTTCGAAATCAACGACATCGACAACCCCTCACTCAATTCAGATGCCAAGCAGCCAAAAACCTATGGCCTGCAATATCTTTATCTGGCTCCGAAAATTGTTGCGTCTGACGGTATCAATATCGTCAGCCGGTTTGATATTCTCGGAAGTCAAACGCCTGCTTACCGTAATTCGCAGTTGGGTTCGGTTTTTGGCAGTGGCGGCGGAACTGTACCTATAGATCCGCGGATTAATGCGCAAACTCAAGAAACTTCAACGATTGGCGTAAGCCAGCTTTATTTGAACGTTAATCATGAATACGGTTCACTGATAGCCGGTCGTGCACCATTTGAATTCGGTATGGGAATTTCTCACAACGCTGGGCTTGGCGAATTTGACCACTGGTATGACACACGCGATATGGTGGGTTACCGATTTGTGGTTGATAATATTTCCTTCATGCCGATTCTTTCACGGGTTTCTCAGGCTAATTACGGCCGAGGGGTTACAACTTCAGATGAAACCTTCGTTTTTGAATACCACAACAAAGACAACGGCGATCAGGCCGGCGTGGTTCAGCAAAATCGCAAGAGCAGCTTTGAATCGAATGATGCGCTTAAGGTGGGGGCGAACCCGCTAACGGCAACTTTTCCGGGTTCAACCGTGGGTGGCGGCTGGAATTCCAAGCTGGTGAATCTGTTTTTGGGCCGTAACTGGGAGTCTTTCAAATTTAAACTTGAAGCCAGCTTCTTAACCGGCGAAACCGGACTTTACCTTGCCGGCGAATCGATCAAATTTAATTCTTACGCTGTTGCAACCGAAATGCAATTTCCGCGTCGGGAAGGCAGTAAGTGGGATTTCAGCGCCAAGCTCGGTATTGCCAGCGGCGATAACCCGAATACGGCAAATATTTACGAAGGGTATCAGTTTGATAAAAACTATGATGTGGCTTTATTGCTGTTCAATCATAGAATGGGTCAGCTCGATTTTCTAACCACAAAAATACTTCACAACGATACGTCTCTTTCAGTCGGTAATTCGGCTGACGACGAAGCAATTGGCAATGTTACTTACCTTGCGCCGTCAGCAAAGTATCAATGGAGTGATAAACTGGATATTAAATCCACACTGATCTACGCACAATTAGTTGCCATTCAAACTAATATGCTGGACACGACCAAAGATTTAGGGACAGAATTAGATATCGAGTTAATTTATAAACCGCGAGAACGTGTTACGTGGTCAAATACGCTCGGTGTTTTGTTGCCGGGTTCGGCGTGGAAAGACGGAGCGTCTAATCTCGACAATAAAACCAACATAGGATTTTCATCTAAAGCCGCCATCACCTTTTGATAACAATGTGAGAGCAGCATGTACGACATCTTGATAGCATCATGAGCGCAACGAGTGCGGTGGTGAGCAGGGCCGGAGGGGGTAACCCCTCCGGATTTTTTTTGGGGTTTAAATAAAATCTTTTAAAAAATTCCAGACCGGCAGGCAGCGAATATCATCGTATAAATAATCAACTTTTTCATCCAAATGAACTTGATACGCTTTTGCCATAGGATATTTCTGCTTAAGATATTTTAAATGTGAACTTATTTCTTTTCCGCTGGACTTAACTTCAACTAAGTAAATAGGTTTATTTTTATCGGTGATTACAAAATCAACTTCGCGCCCATCGGAATCTCGAAAATATTTTAAATCCAGTGCGGCACCTTCAGTGTCTTGTTTGTAATGAATCCATTTTAGTAGATGGCAAGCAACTAAATTCTCTAATTTCTGTGAATCTTCAGAACATAAAGACCAATCATAATGATAATGTTTTTGCTCTTTTTTTACGGCCCTGATTTTGGGGCCGCCCAGTGGGCTAAGCCTAAATAGACCATAAAGCCTTTCGAAGATATCAATCCAGCGACTTATGGTTTTGTGGCTTTTTTGTAAATCTTCACGCAAAGAATTAATTGATAGCGGACTGCCAACAAGATCTGGTAAACGCAGCATGAGAAGCTCTAATGAGCCCAGATCATCTACCCGCTCCAAACTGGTTAAGTCTTCACGAAAAAAGCGTGTGCGATAATCACGGGTCCAGCGATTATGATCTTTGAGGTTTCCTGAAAAAAAAGGTTCGGGAAATCCACTTAAATTTAATAAATCTAAAAAATCTTTTTTAGTATTGATATTCAATTCGGCGACAGTCAGGGGATGTAATCGATAATAAAAATATCTACCTTGCAGTGAGTCCCCGGAATATCGATATAAATCCAGGCGAGCGCTGCCAGTTACCAGAAATTGATGTGATTCGTTTAAAGTGTCAAATTTTCCTTTAACCCAATTTCTCCACAGTTTATATTTGTGAATTTCATCTAAAATGATTAAGCCATTTACAGGTAATTTGTTTTTTAAAATCAATTCGCGGTGAGTACTCTCATCCCAATTCAAATAAGTATATTTTTGCTGCAGATTCTTAGAAAGTGTTGTTTTTCCGACCTGTCTTGGGCCGCCAATAAAGACCATTTTCTTGGCCAGATCTTTTTTCACATCGGTAGCTATGTAGCGTTCAAAAGCTTCTGATTTCTTCATAATTTATAGTACTGTGATTTTTACCCTATGTCAAATTTACAGACAGTGATTTTTGACTATAGGAAAAATTACTTGTGTATGAGTAAATGTTATATTTGCCTGGTGGCTGATGGCGCAGCAAATTTGGCACAAATGTTTGCCTATCTCATTATAACTACTGAGGAAATGTATGTGATACAACTGATGAGAATAAAGGTCTTTTATACAAAATTTCCAAATAGACTGTGTTAGTAGTAAAATTCACTTAACTGAATAAAACTCCGTAGTAAAGTTCACTCACATGAAGAATACTACGAGATACTTAAAGTCGGCGATAGGTGAAGATTTAAAAAATAAGATGGTTTTTTTGGCGGCCCACGACAAGTCGGAATCTCCTCCAGCTAATACGCAAAAAACCGGCTCATATCCATGAGCCGGCTGGAGTTCTTCAGTTTTACTTTTCGGAAAAACTAGTTTCGACCGCCGCGGAAGCCACC
>JANOJH010000119.1:0-1349 GCA_031408135.1 Bdellovibrio sp.
TAAGAGCGCCTGCGGATGTCTTCATCGCATCACCGGTGATGGGAGCATTTCCCGTGTCACCAATTATGATTCCATCTAAACCTGCACACTCGGCCGTGCGGGCAATTGCCCCGAAGTTGCGAACATCAGTTATCCGGTCTAAGATCAGGAAAAAGGGTTCGCGGCCATCGCTGTAGATTTTATCAATGATGTTTTCCAATGGGGCAAATTGCCCCGCCCCGCCATCGTTGATGTTCTTCACCAACGATCATTCAAGATTTAAAAATCCCATTTGTAATCGTTTCTCTCATAAAATGAGGCGCATGAATATTCATAATCTTCAGGCAGCGCAGCACACCGTTTCAACCTTGAGCCATGCCGAAGGATGCCATGCGCGGGCGGGTCTGTGCGGGTCGGAAGCAGGGCAGGTTTATACGTTCAGTTTTTCTGGATTGTAGCGCGTATCAAAAATCACTGCAACGTGTACCGTCTGGATTTCTGGTTGATAACTGTAGATGACTTTGTAATTCCCATCCACCAGATAACGGTACTCTTGGGCTGTGGCTTTTACTGTTTCTTGTTTTGCGCCAGACTCCGGGAAGGATTCCAACTGCCTGGACTTGTCAAGTATGCTTTCGACTATCCGTTGAGCGGCTGGTTGAGATTTCTCTGCTAAAAAATCGTAGATGGTTTCCAGGTCGTTCAATGCTTCATCCGACCAGATCACTTGTGCTTTCTTCACTGCTTGAACCTAGCTTTAAAGTAGTTCGCTACTTCTTCTTGTGAGTGTACTTTTCCTTCCGCTGTAGCTTTCTCTGATTGATTCAACTTTGCCTGTAGTTCTTCCATTGTCTTGGGTATCCGTTGTTCGTACAACTCTTTGATCGAGCCCTTTCTCAAAGTCTCTATCCGCTGGATAAGCCTTTCATCTTGCAACCGTGCCAGCCACTCAATCAATTCCACTTTCTTTACTGCAATGTCCATGGTTATAAATTTTACGTTCAAAATTAACGATTTTATAACTTGTTTCTCTACCCCAACGGATGGAACCTGTTCCACGTTGCGGGTCGGGAGACTCGCAGCAACAACTAATTTTGACCAACATCAACTTTGGTCAGACCTTGGATCGTGGGCATCCTTACATGATAACTCTAAGCGTGATGAGCATAACAATTCCATAGATGCCGATGCTATGACGTATGATACGCACAATTCGGTAATCAAAGGAGCAGAAGATAAGTTAATTGTAGTGCAAGGTTTGAATGGCTACCTGGTTGGTGCATTTGACAATGTTGTCATCGTTTGTGAAAAGGATAAAGAAGAACTTTTCAGAAGGTTTGTAACCGACCTGAAAGCAAAATCCAACGGTA
>JANOJH010000124.1:0-1142 GCA_031408135.1 Bdellovibrio sp.
TATGCATTGAGTGGCCAGCACTTGTTCCACTTCGCTCGTGCCAATACCAAATGCAATGTTTCCAAACGCACCATGTGTCGAAGTGTGGCTATCTCCACACACAATGGTCATTCCAGGCAAAGTCAATCCTAACTCTGGCCCAATGATGTGAACAATACCTTGAAACGGATGACCAAGATCATACAACTCAATGCCAAACTCTGCGCAATTTTTTCTCAGTGTTTCTACCTGATGTCGCGACAGAGCTTCTTTGATAGGAAGATGCTGATCTTTTGTTGGAACATTATGATCGGCTGTGGCAGTTGTGCGAGAAGTATTGAAAACTTTTATACCTCTTTTCTTTAATCCGTCAAATGCCTGAGGGCTGGTAACTTCATGAATAAAATGGCGATCAATAAAAAAAGCGTCTGGATAACCGTCTGCATGCTTCACCACATGTTTGTCCCAGATTTTTTCAAAAATTGTTTTTGGTTTATCTCCGCTCACAACAATCGTTAGTTTGGCCTACACTGTTTAAAATGAAATCGCCCTGTTGTATTGACGTAAAATTTACGTGTACAACAGGGCGTTTTCGGGTATTTCTTTTCCGTTACGAATATGCTAATTTTTACTTTGTCGGCTTTGCATTTGGTCAAAATTATTTTGAAATCACTTACAAGTGTTAGTAGATAACTAGCATTTTTTAAGCTGCATTGGAAGGTCAAAAATCAATTTAGATTTTATATTAATTCGGCATCCGATGTAATGGGGATGCTCAAAGCTCTTGATATGATGCAATTTTTTTCAGCACCTTTTGTGTATTCAATAAATTGAGCAGATGTAATTTTTGGAACACTTCCTTTGATGGAAAGATGTACACCTTTGATCTCAGGCCCTTCTAGCGAAACTGTTGCCACGGTATCTAATGACTTTGCAGGAAATCCGGCTTGCCCTAACGCTGCGCCCACTTGCATGGTAAAACAACCTGCATGAGCAGCGGCAAGTAGTTCTTCTGGGTTCGTGCCAATGCCTTCTTCGAATCGTGTATTAAATGAATACTGATTTTTGTTCAAGACAGTACTTTGTGTGGAGAGATTTCCTTTACCGGTTTTCAAATCTCCTTCCCAGTGTGCGGATGCTGTGCGTTTCATAATGAATGTAAG
>JANOJH010000141.1:0-14112 GCA_031408135.1 Bdellovibrio sp.
CGTACGTCAAGTGTCGGTACGGCCAGTTCATTAGGCGCATTTTTCAAAGAAAAACATAAAGATCAGGTGCACACAAGCTATCAAGATCGTTTTTTAAAGGACTGTAAAACCCTGTCGCCTGAAAAAGCTACTGCCATTCAAACTCGCTTTTATGCAGCTTCGGCACGAATTGCCGCGATAAATTCGCCCATTATCGATGAAGTTTCTTACTACGATTCAATTTCGCCAAATGTTCCGAATATTTTGGGAGGCGTTGATTGCACGCCGATGTTTCCGGAAAACAGCAGAATGTGCACTGAGTACAAAACGCAGGCGCAAAGCTGTGCAGTGAGTAAACAAAAACGTTTTGATGATCTCGTTACCAAAACTAAAAAGAATCTGATCATGATCGAAGATTTGCGGCGAGCCTACCGGGCGTGCACAAAAGCTGTGACCTCCGGGCGTGTCTATACGCCGAAAGAAGCATCGCAGGTGAAATCCTGTGAACGCTTTTTGCAGGTTGCCGAAATTAAAAGAAATGAAACGCCTTGGATACGGGGAGAGATTTTCAAAAAAGCGGCCATTAAACGCGGGCCTAACATCCGCAACAATTACACTACCGAATATGACTTTGAAAATAAGAGTATCGATAAAGCAATAGCTGATCAGATTGCTGCAAACCGCAAGGCGCTGACCGATACCTATAACAATAATCTTGAAAATTTCCGTTGTATGTCAGCTTCAGTTAAGAATAACGGTGAACGCTGTGATTTTAAAAAAATCAGAACCGACCTCTCGTTGTTACCGCCATTGAATCAGACCGATTACAGTTTTAAAAACAAGACCGATGGCGAAGCTAAAACCTATCTTGAAGCGGAGTCATGTCTGCTCGAACGCGGGGAAGACCGCGCTAAAACGCAGGCCATTATCAGCGGTGCGGGTAAAGGTATTGTGCTGACAGTTCTAACCGTTGGAATCGGTTCGGTGGCTTCAGGAATTCGGGCCGTTAATGCCGCTAGCAAAGTCGGACGCAATTTATCGGTTGCAAACGGGACCCTTGGTGCAGCGCTCACAACTGAGGATTTGAAAAAGACTTATGATTCCTGCAGTAAAGAAACCAAAGTTGTGCTGGCTAAAAGCAGTAAGGCCGAAATCACCGCTGAGAATATCTGTTCCGACCCCAAGTCTCCGCTTTCGCAGGCCCGCGAAGAAGAATCAGACTGCCTCGTTAGCGCATTACTAAGTGCTCCGGGGGTTTTGCCATTTGCCGGCGCCGTGCCGAGTTTAGCAAGGCTTGCACGCAAACCAGGATCTGCGGCGGGAGAAAAGCCCGAACTTAAAAATTTCATCGCCAATATGTCAGGCCGGGATAATTTACGAAAACAGGATCTCGACTTTGCCGGATCTCTGAATAAGCAAGACCGATTGGCAGCGGCTGAAGGTATTTTGGGTCGAAATCTTTCACCCAAGGAAAAAGATGCGATCATGGCGGCCCACGAAAAGGGTGGGCCGATGTCACATAACGGCGCCTATACACCTGAAGAAATCGCCGGAAAGCGGGCCATAATGAAAACGGCCGGTTTTTCAGAACGCGAAAGCGAAACCTTGCTCTGGAAGGGTATTACCGGTTATGGCCGGGCCGAAATTGTTGTAGATGCTCAAAAGAGGGCATCGCAATTTTTTGGTAAACCGATAACGGCAGCGCAGGCCGAAGCCATTATTCAGGACCATACGCTGATGCTGGCAAATAGCCCCGACCGTCTTAAAAATTTAAATAATGCTGGATTCAACTCTCAACAGGCAAAAGAAATTATGGAACATGAGTTACATCGTGCAGGTTCTGTCAGCGCTACGTTGGGTGCGGATGCTAAAGTCGCACCGGTAGTGCCAAGGCCGCCTCCAACGATGTCTCAGCCAGTTGCATCGGCGCAAGCATTCAATCCTTATTTGCAGAACCCGAAGCATTCAGGCTCCAACTCGCCAGAGGCTTTAAGCAGAATAGCAAATGGCGGTAATATAACTGAGGTTGAAGCAAAAATGGGAATTTCAAGCTACGCAAGTAACAACAATATAAAAGGCGGCTCCCGGGAAGAAGTCCTTCATAAATCGATGCGGGGAATCGCTCAGCAAACATTTAAAGACGCCGAAGATATCAAGAGAGCTTTAGCGAGCCCAAGACTTTCTGCTCCCGATCGAAAAACTTTGAATGAAAGTCTCGAACGGCTCAAAGCCAAGTGTAAAGCCTTACCGAGTTTTGCGAGTAAAGCCGGTTACAACGGCAGCACATTTCAATCAGAGTTAAGCAGCAGTATTGCTAAAATCTGCAACGATTAATCTTTCTGACAGGTAATGCGACCCTGAGTTAAATCAACAGTGATATTTCCAAGAACAAGAGTTTCCTGTCCTTCATCATCGATGTAAACAGTTGCAGCACCGCTAATTTTATATGTGTGATCTCTGGAACAGCATCTGTCGGGCTCTTATAATAAGTTTTTGTTATTTCAAAATGGGGCAACTGAGTACCTTGAATATTCAGGGTTGTGACTTTGTAAATCGCTTCAAAAAATTCAGCGCGACTTCCGCAATTGTAAGTTCCGTCCTGAAAAAAAAAGCAGAAACTGAAAGCAATACTGTAGCGCCAACTAATATAGATTTCATAAATGGTCCTCTGTTTGAAAAATTTGAGTAAGAGCATCAGCCAAAGGCGGGGAGTCAATACCCCGGTTCCGAAACGGCCGCCCCAAACGAGTAATTCCTCAGCAGGGTGGAAAATATGGGAGGTAACGTGGGGCTTTTGGAATTTTGGTAGGTATTATTTAGAACGTTTATTGTTGGTTCGGGTCCTATTTGCTTAATAAATAAAAAATGGGTTGGTCTAGCTTTTGCTCTTAGGCCACTACATGAAAACAAAAACAAAAGCCAAAAAACAGTTATTAATTTTAGTAAGTACAACAATTTTAGCCATCATGGGCTGTAGCAAAAGCGCAACGGAAATGACGCCGATTACGCCGCCACCACCCATAACCAACATCGATCAAACGCAGGTGGTTACCGATGGAAAATGCATTCAGGTTTTCTATGATAAGAGCACCGACCCCAATTACACCACAGGTAGGGGTTATGCATTGATGCTTCTGAACCTGCTCGGGCACTTTCCGGAGTTTCAGCAGGTAACGGGCCCCATCGAACTCTATAAAAAGGGTGACCTCGAGCGATGTCATGCCAGTTTTTATATTGGGTCCTTCTATAACAATGTGCTTCCGGCGGCTTTCATCGGAGATTATCTTACAACAACGAAGCGGGTAATCTGGGTTGGTTACTCGGTCTGGCAACTCGGGCTCGAATTTGAAAATACTTTCGGATACAGCAGCACTGTCAGCTTCACGGCGCTCGATAATACAAACAAAACACCTGATGGTAAACCCAGCTATTTCCGCGACATCATCTATAAAGGCCAAACCTTCTCGAAATACGGCCAGTGGAAAGATGCAACCAACACCACTTTTATTGCTTCTCCGGAGATGGTTAAATTTCAGAGCAAGTTAAGCGATAAAGCCACCGTCATGGCCACGGCAAAGCATACTTTCACCAATGAAGTACTGCCCTGGGCGCTGAAAGCCGGCAATAAATACTATGTAGCGGAGCTTCCGTTCTCTTATGTGCACGAGGGCGACCGTTACATGGTTTTCGCAGATCTACTTTTTGACTTTCTTGATCAGCAGCCGAAGAGTGCAAAAAAATACGCTGTGATCAGGCTTGAAGACGTCAACCCGATGTCTGATCAGGGTCTGCTCGATAAAGCAGTGGGCCTCATGAAGAAGCACACCGTAGTGCCGCATATAGCCGTGACTCCGGTGTACGAGACACCTACTCAGACTGTTCGAATGGAGAACTCTCCACTGTTCTTGAATCTGATGCAGCGTTATGAGCAGGAAGGTTCGATTTTCCTGTGGCGCGGCAATAAATCTCCATCTGTAGCATCGCCGCCCACTGCGAGTATGGCAGAACTTCTGGCAAATCTCGAAGACGGTTTTAAATCCCTGAAACAGGCAGGTATTGCGCCGAAATTCTGGGTTAATCCAGGCTACTTGGGCTCAACTCTCGATAATGTCATGACCGGAAAAGTTTTCTCTTGGACACTGGGTCGTGGCACTTACACGGATCCCAAAATAAAGCCGATGGCACCTCCGCCGGTGGATTTGACCTTTGATCTTACTGACGCGACCCGAATTCAGAGCCGAAGCGATTATCTATCAAAAGTTGTTGTGTCAGATACGGCCAACGGAATTTCTTTCGGTCAGTTCTGTCCGTACGAAATTTACGGAAATCAGTACGGTCAGAAACTTTTCCCTGAAAACCTCGGAAACGTCACGCCTGGTACCCGGAATGCTGCAGCCATCCTGGCTGATGCTAAACGGAATGTTGTCCTGAGGGATATCTGGGCTTCGATGTTTTATCACCCTTACCTTCTCAGCGGAACATTGAATCCTGAAAACGCAAATCCGGCGGTGCCGACAGACCTCGAGAATTTAATTACTGGCCTGAAAACTCTTGGCTACGAATTTGTCAGCCTTAAAGACTTCGCGGCAAGTGCGGCTGCTTCCGGTCAGGTAAAACCCAGAGTTGAACTCGAGAATTTGCGCAAATAATAAGAAGATTCTAAGTCAGAATAATAAAAGGGAACTAAAGGTTCCCTTTTATTATTTCATAAACTAAATCCGGCGCCAGAACCTTAAGGCACTGATTGTCATTACACGGGGTTTTGCGGTGGTTGTAGGCGCTCACGCAGGGTGAACAGGCAAAGTTAGCATAGATCGGCGTTGAATTTCCCAATGAACCATAGAGCAGGGGAGTTTCGGGCCCGAAGAAAACGAAAGATTTTATATTTGTTACACTTGAGAAATGTCCGGGGCCGGAGTCATTGGTGATCAGCACTTTGGCTAACGTGTAAAGGGTGGTCAGCTCGTTAAAAGCCACTTTGCCCGCAAAATTGTAACATCTTTCACTTTTAACTGAGTCTTCAATCCCCTGGATTTCCGCTGACTCAGACGGTGCTCCGGTCATCAAGATAAGGTAGTCGGGGTGTTTAGCAAGGACCTTCTTAACGAGTTCTGTGTAATTCTCTATTGGCCATTTACGCTGTGGTAGAAACTCACTGGCATTGGGATTAACCAGCAGAATTTTCTGGTCAGGCTGAACTTTAGGGTAAATCGCCTTGATTGTATTAAAAACCCGTTCTTTAGAGGTCTGGCTGACTTCAATTTTTCGGATTTGAATATCCGAATCGAGGATTTCCTTTTTCAGATACGGAATCTGTTGTTCGGTCGAGAAAGCCGCATCAACGAGGCTGATAAAGTTTTTCGCAATATGGATGTGCGGGTTGTAACTGATATTGCGATTCAGAAAATTACCGCGATACAGACCCTCACCGTGATAATTATGAAAGCCAACTTTAATTGGACTTCTGGTCAGAAAGGCCAAAAGCGCAGTGGCTCGTGAGAAAAGTTCAAGATCGATTACGGCATCAATACGATTTTTCTCGCACCAGAAAAACAAGCGGACAGAGTCGCGGATAATGCTGAATAGGGAGGTGTCTGCAATTGTAAAAATATTTTTTTCGTCAACCGACTTCAGAAAATCAAGGCTGGGTTTATTTCTTTTAAAAATGACGAAAAAAAGATTTCCTGAATACTTGTTTTTTGCCCGCTGCATGGCCGGATCGGCCAGAATGGCGCTGCCCATTTCGGAAAGTTCGATAAACAGCAGATTTGTCGGCAGAGATGAATTGGCATTTGAAAGGGCACGTGTCGGCACAAGAAACTTAAAGAGCGTCACCAGAAATGCAAGCGGTATGCCTACGCCGTAGTCGATCTTCCGCATGGTTTCGATTTTCATTCGTCCCCTTAAATTTTTCCGGTTTGTTGTTTATTTGTATCCTGAAAATTCAGCACAATGATAATACAGAAAATGATTAACTGGAACATCTTTTATCAGGGTTTGCTGTTCGCCGATTGCTGTTAATTGTGCACAGTTAAGATGTGCAATATGTTCATCACGCTTTGCTGCTTCAACAATAACAATCAAGTCATATCCGAGATTAGACTCTGGTGCCCATATATCAAACTGATCAAAACGTGAATCAATTACAAAAACCCGAGTTGGTCTTGAGTTATAATACAGGGCACGGCTTCCGAGAGTCCAATTCATTACAGCCAACGCTTTTTTCGGGCCCGCTATTGTTTCGAGTTTTTCATTGGCCACGTCCATGACGGTTTCCCAGCCAGTAATGCCTTCGTAAAGCGATGCTGTACTTTCAGCAGGAAAGATTTTAAAACCGAGTTCAAAAAGCAACAGCAGACTTAAAACCGCAGATACGCTGATCGCGACGATCAAACTTTTATAATATTTTTTCTGGTCGAGCAAAAAAGCAACAGCCACGGGCAGGCCCAACACAAAAAAGACCAGCATCCAGTGCGGAAGCAGCGGCGTGGAAAGCCCTATGTAAATAAAAAATCCCAAAAATACAAAAAGAAAAATTAAAATATTCTGATAATTTTTAATTTTTTTAAAATTAAAAATCATAAAACAAAAAACCGAGATCGTTAAAATAAAGGGCCCAATTCCCCAACTGATTAACTGAATCAATGTTGAAGCAATCAGGTTACGGAGGATCGATGTATCAAACGAAAAAACATGATCGCCCTGGTATTTTAGGCTGATCCAGTCGTTTTTTATATTCCAGTAAACCACCGGACTCACAACCAGGGCCGCAACAACAACACCCAGCCACAACTTTGGGTTGAGCACCTCTTTGATACGCCTTCTGAAAATAAAAATCGGAATGAGCGCCGCGATATAAAGACCCGCCGTGTACTTGCTTAATCCCGCAAGGCCCAGCCATAACCCCAGCAGCAGCCAATTGCTCAGGGTTGAACGCTCAATTGTTTTCTCAGTGAAACTTGCGATCAATAAAGTGAGCGGCATAAGCAGAGTGTCCGGCAGCAACGCCACAGACATGGCATTGAACATCGGCGTTAGGTTCAGCGCTAAGACAGCAATTTGAGCGTGTCTTTCATCGGTTCCGCGTTTCTTCAGTAAATCCAGGGCCAGCACGGAGGTAAGCAACGAAATCAAAATCGCGCTGATTCGTGCCTGTAAGAGGTGATTCAGGCTGAAGAGTTGAAAGAACGCCTGAACCCAACCCACTAGCGGTGGGTGGTCAAAATAGCTGAAGTCGACTATTTTACCGTAGAGAACATAGTGAGCCTCATCGACGGTCAGGCCAAATTGGCCGGCCACGCGGTATCTCAGCGCTGTGAGCAAAAGTAAAAATATCCAGAAATAATATTTGGTTTTCAACTTTAAAGAATAGTCAGGAGATAATCCGCAAGACCGCCGTAGAACCGAACCTGTTCTCGTCTGATGTAACCCGTATTACGAATACCCAGAAGCAGAAACGAACTGCTTTCCAGCACCTGTTCCCAGTGCTCCAAGGGCAAGAAAAATTCGGGATCTTTCAATTGAATCGCCGGTGTATTTAGAGTCGTTTTGATATTTCCCAAGGCTAGGGCCGATGAAAAACCGACAATTCCGTCTGATTTTTCAGAGATATAGTGGCTGGTTACCCGCAGCGGGGCTGAAAGATAGTGGGCGTTCCAGACATCGAGGCTCTTTTCCTGAAATCCGCCAAAGGCAATAACCTTCGTTTTAGGTGCAAGCCTGATATTGTTTAGGAACTGGGTAACGCCACTTTCAGTTAACTGAACAATGCCATCCAAGTAAGCCAGTTGCGCTAAAAGGCTGAAAACTGCGGAGTCATCCAGCCAGCTCTGAACGAATTCGATTCCTTTATAAGGGGTGGAAATCGTCAGAATGTTCTTGATAGTGAATTTCTGGCGATTCGCCACAAAAAACGAGTAAAAGCCACCGCAGCTGTGCGAAACAAGATTAAAACTGACATTAGGTGCTTCAGGGGTTTGCTCGGCCTGTTCGATTTCCGCCATGATTTTTTCGAGTCGCGCCCCATTGTCCTCGATCGTTCCGATTGGGTTCAGCCCGCGTGCTACATAAACCTTGAAACCTTTATCTTCAAAAATCCGGACAATATCGTCTGAAAAGTACTCAGGAGTAAATGAGTTGAAAAAACCCGGAACCAGAACAACAACGTCTTTAGCAAACGCAGGTAATGTAGCAGTGAATCCAAGTATTCCAAACAGTAGCGAGATTAACAGTTTCATTTCCCCTCCGAAAAAACTCCAAATAATCGATAGCCATAAAAAGAAGACAAATGATTAACCCGTAACCCTTTCTTATGGTATAAATACTCTAGTAATAGACCCGGGGTGTCGCAAGCGGGTCGAACCAAGATTATTAACAATTTTACACTATAATTAACTTATTCCTGTTTGACATATTGCGACATCGGTCGGTCTGGGGTATAAGGTTCAAGCTGAAACAAATCGCGGGGGTAATTAATATGTCAAGTACTGAACTGACAACTGTTGTAAATCCAATGAATATTGAAGAAAAAGAGTTTAAAAAAACTGAACGCGAGATTGACGTTGAGGCTGATGAAGATGCTGATGAAAATGAGTCGGGTGCGTCACTACGGGCCCGTGAAGAAGCTGAAGCCGCGCTCGAATTAGAAAAACTGGCACAAGCCGGCGGATTTAATTTTGAAGAAGAAAATGATTTTGATTTCGACGCCGTAGATAACATTCTTGAGTTGAATGAATCGACGTTCCCGAAATTCACACTTGCAAAAAACAAGGCCCGCTTTTTAAGAATGGTTTCCTGGTATCGTCAAAAAGAAGAGTGGATTGAAGTTGCGCCGGTCAGTGGAGTTACAAAATTATTTAAACAGCAATCCAAAGAGCTTGAAGGCATCCGTGCCAGCAAAATGGATTACGAAATGGAACTTGAAACCGGAACGCTGACGCCTTCTCAGAGATCCTATCGTCGTGATGAGCTGAAAATGTGTAAGGTTCAGGAAAAGATGGCTGTCCATCTTATTTCCAAATTGCAGGTCAAAATCAAATCCGGCCGAAGATAGTTTTTAATAAAAACGTTTGCATTGCTAAATTGAAGAAGCGCATAATTTTTTATGCGCTTCTTTTTTTTGATTTTTCTGAGTCTTTCAAATGCTTATTCCACTGAACTCCTGGCTCCTGAGCCTGTACTCCGGAAACTTTCAGATAGTACGTCGATTTCTTTGCTTACAGCGGGCACTGTTCTCACTCTTTCAATCCAGGTTTATGATGAGCGCATTCGCGATGAATGGAAAAATTATCAGCAGATGTCGACATCAGCAGCATCGGTCGGTGATCTATTGGGAAGCGGGCTTGCGAGCCTATTAGTTGCAGGTACCCAGTATCTCTATGATCCGCAAGAAGAGCATTGGAAAAGTCATGCCCGTACGCTAATCTGGGAAACGTCCTTGGTATTTGTAATGAAATATTCTTTCGGACGACAGCGCCCTGGAAACAGCAGCAGTTATCAGTCTTTTCCTTCGGGACATACGGCAGTTGCCTTTGCCACAGCCACCAATTTAACCTACTCATATGGCTGGCGTGCGGCCGCCCTTTCATTTCCGCTCGCGCTATTCGTCGGTGCATCTCGCTTGGCTGACGACATGCACTGGGGAAGTGATGTGGTTGCAGGTGCTTTTGTCGGGGTTATCATGGCGCGGGCCTGTTCAGACAGCGAATCTCAAAGCCTACTCACGGCCGGACTGGCCCCTATCATAAGTCGAGAATTCAGTGGGTTTAATTATTTATATTCGTTTTAAACGTCTCGTTTTGAGATAAATTTCTTTTTTTCCGTAAAAAAATTATTTTTTATATATTTTCAATTCTAGCCCTTATCTTTTTGGATTATCAAACCGATACAATCATTGTGAGTCATTTGATTCATTAAATTTTTAGGAGGAGGCCATATGGCTCGATCGTTTGTTTACATCGTGAGTGATAGCCCTGAAGTTGTAGAAAAAGTTAAAAAATCCTGTGAAGGTCAGGAAGTAAGTTTTTATACTTACGCCGGCCAACAATGGAGAGAAGGCTTAGATAATCCTTTTTTCAGATCCCAGCTGGTTAACGGCGTTCCGGCGTTATCGACGGGAATGAATCCATTAACAACATCAGAGTCTGCAGGAAACAACGTTGTTGCGTTTCCGACTCAGAATGCAGACGGTAAGGTTCAAAAGATGGAAGACCTCGAGGCAAAAGCCATCGAATCTGCCATTAACCAATACAAAGGCAATTTAACCGAAGCTGCAAAAGCTTTAGGCATCGGCCGCGCAACTCTTTATAGAAAAGTTAAGCAATATCACATCGACCCCTCCCAGGCTCGAAGACGCAAAATGGCAGCTTAGGCAGCCACGATTCTATTTTGAAAAGAAGCGGCTCGACTTAGATCGAGCCGTCGCGTTTTTAAACAGAGTGGTGTATCGTGTTTTAGAGAAAGCTGAGGTAATATTTTTATATGACTCAAAAAAAATTAACACTCATAACATTATTTGTCGTTGTTGCGGGCGCCGTGCTGATCAACGAATTTATACTCCGAAGCACCGTTAAAGAACAGGATCGAGAAGTAGCAAGCCTTGGCGAGCGTTTTGAACCTGAACAGATCAAGTGGGAACAGGAACTTGCAAGAAGCGTTTCGAAAGAAACCGGTAAAACTCTGATCGGTGCAAGACCGAGCCTCAATGAAAAATTTCTTTTTGAAGCCTTAGAAGGCAAGTACGAAGCCAGCGTTGTGAATGGCAAGCTGCTTAAGATCAGTCTGATGACGAATCAGACCGCATTGGATCTTAAAACCGACAACCTCATTAAAAAATACGCATCGGTCTTTAAAGATGCATCGACATTTGAAACCATTACCGACAAGGCGACGGAAAAGGTTACTTTAAAAAATAATGATGGAAAAGCCATCGGTAAAGTGATGATCCTCAGAGACGACCAAGGTCGGGTTCTCAATATCGAAATTCAGTAAATAAATTTACTTAAATTTAACTTCCGGTTGGGTTCATCTCTTATTGTGCCGATAAAGAGGCATGGTATTTCAGGACATAAGCGCTTCATTTGAGTTGAATCTTCTGGGTCAGAAAAAATCCACGGCCAATTTGATGGACCGTTTTTTTTCATTCATGATCGACTATCTCGTCATTTCTCCATTTGTGCTTTTTTTATTGTATACGACATTTAACAATGGTTTTAATTTCTGGAAACAGAATCCGATGGCCGATGAAAATGAACTCTTTGTTTTGATATTTTCAATCGGTTATGTAGCCTATTTCTCGTTGATCCAGAGCCTTTTCATTGCTTTGTGGCGGGCCACTCCAGGGCAACACTTTCTTAAAATAAGATGTGAATTCCATGAAGGCCAGGAACTCATTTTTCTGAGGGCCTTGGCGCGGCAGCTTTCGTTCTGGCTCAGTTTTGCTTTGCTCGGTATTCCATTTCTATCGGTGATGACTAATAAAAAACGGCGAACGTTTTACGACCGGGTCGGAGACATTTCGATCGTCAGTACGAAAAATGAGTACGAATCTTTTACCTACGATATGGAGTTCCGCTATTGGCAGTCTTTTGTTGCAACTCTCGTTGTGTTTGTGGGATTTCTTTTCTCAGTGATCATCTGGAAAAACTACACAAAAATTGTAAATCGAAGTGCAAGCTTTGCCGCGCTATATGAAAAACACTACTTTTGCTCTGAAATTGAAAATGTAAATGGAGACGATCGCCTGCAGGTGGCTGTTGCATTAAATTTTGCCGGGCAGTTAACAGACAGCTGCCTAGACCGCGAAGCAGACTTTGTACTCTGGAAGCAGAAATTTTCAGATTATAGTCTGGCCTACTATGCCAAATCCCTGACCACCGACAACCCCGAAAAAGAAAAAAGTTATCTTGAACAGGCCTGTGCCGGGCAACAGACTGAAAAGTTCAGTTCGCTCACGCAAGGCTGCAAGATCGCAAATTCGTTTTTGACCGGTGAAACTGAAAAGCTCTACGGTGAACTGAAAGGCGACAACTTCTTAGACGATTCGATGAAATATGAGCTGGGTCTGGTGCTGGAAAAGCGTGAAGACCTCACTGATAATCTTGCTAAAATCGATAAGTATAATTCCATTAAACTCGTCAGAAAATACCAGATTATCGAAATGCTCTCGCAGGACTCTGCTACACCGAGCCGCGCGCCGGCCAATGATGAAGATCAAACCGATCCGGAACGCATGGATAAAATTATCAATCTGCTAGAGGGCCTTTGATTTACCCGGGCAACTTTTCAGATATCAATCAGCGGCCGGGGCTTAGACTTTCATGGATAGTTTTGTTTCTGAATGTTTTCTTATTTTTGCTGGTTTCTATCGGTTTTGATACCTGGCCTTCACAGGATATCCGCAAAACCATCAATGATGAAAAATTCGTAAACACAGTTTATGAGATGTATGTTCAGACTCTCGATCCAATCGAGAAAAGAAATCTGCGTGGAAGTATCAATGCCGTTTACAGCCGTGCGCTGAAAGATCAGAAGTTCTGGAGCCGGGTAGCGACGTTTCCGTTCGTTGGGGATCAGGTCCAAATTATAGAGAACCGTAAGACAATCAAAAATTTTTTTGAAGGCTACCTGAATTCGCCACATTATCACTTCGGGTTGGGTGCGCTTGAAATATCCCCGTGGTCATGGGTCACGTACCAGTTTGTGCATGTCTCGCTGATGCATCTTATCGGTAACCTGCTGCTGGTGTTTCTGATTATTTCGTACCTCGAAAAAACTGTAGACTCGTCGTGGATCGCCGCAACATATCTGTTTTCGGGCTTTGCCGGAGGAATTTCATTTTTGTTTTTTGATGATGTCGGAGGCATGTCGGTTATCGGTGCAAGTGCATCGGCCAGCGGGCTGCTGAGTTTTCTGCTGATCGCAAAAAGCAGTCAGTTAATGCCGTGGGGCTATCTGATTGCGCCGATCAAAGGCGGTTTTGGCCAGATATCTTTACCGGTATTTTTTATTTTCCCTATTTTTTTACTTTCGGATTTTATCAGTTTGCTCTGGGAGCCCTCAGGAATTGTTTCCAACGTGGCCGTTTCGGCACACGTCGGTGGCGTTTTCATGGGTATTATTATGGGGGCCTATTACTTACTCTTCGGGAGCGAAACCTCTGCGCATCGTGTTTTCAGTCACGACGATGGGCTCAACGAATTGTTTTAAGTAATCAGGGCCACCGGTTTTAGACCCGATTCCCGACATCTTAAATCCGCCAAACGGGTGACGATCAACCATCGCGCCGGTAATTCCGCGATTAATATACATGTTGCCGACTTCAAGCTCATTTTTTATTTTTTCAATGTTGGCCGGGGATCGCGAGAAAACTCCGCCGGTTAATGCATATTCCGTCGAGTTGGCAATCTCGATAGCATGGTCAAGGTTGCGGGCCTTGATCAGAGCGAGGATCGGGCCGAAAAATTCATTCTGCGCAACATCGTCATTGCCGTTGATGTCGCCGATAATGGTAATCGGCACAAAATATCCGCCCATCGGGGTGTCGCCCTTAAATAAGATTTTATACTTCTTTCCGGCCTCGCTGATACTGTTCATCAGTCTTGAATAAGCTTCTTCATCAACCACTGGGCCTAGGTAAGCTTTCGGGTTTTCACTTGAAGCCATCTGCAGGGACTTTGCGGCTTCGACCAGCCGTTCAGAGAATTTTTCATAGACGTCTTCAAGAACAATCAATCTTGAAGCGGCCGAACATTTCTGGCCGGCAAAACCAAACGCCGAGTACAGAACCGCATCAACGGCTTCATCCAGATCGGCATCATTATCAATGATCATCGCGTTTTTGCCGCCCATTTCAATGATGCATCTTTTTACGTGCTGCTGGCCAGGTGCCACCACGGCCGCATTTTTTGCGATCAGAAGGCCAACGGCTTTCGACCCCGTGAATGCGATGGTGGTTGTTAGCGGGTGCTTCACAAGATAATCACCGACTTCTTCACCGTAGCCAGGCAGAAATTCTACTGTAGACAGCGGGAAGCCGGCCTGTTTCAGAATTTCAAAAAGACCTTCGGCTACCAGCGAACTCTGTTCTGCGGGTTTCATAACAACAGTGTTTCCGGTAACCAAGGCAGCGGCTAC
>JANOJH010000390.1:0-1200 GCA_031408135.1 Bdellovibrio sp.
ACGGGAGTGGCAGCAAGCGCCATCTCATCTGCAATTTTTTCGCGCACTTTCATATCTGTCGTATAAGCACCACATGAAATAGCACCATGCGCCATCGCCATCTCTTGTGCCAACGCAATCGACTGATCGGTATTTTTTGTCTTGATCAAAAAAACTATCGGGCCAAAAAGTTCTTTGCTGTAGATTTCTTTTTGAGAAGAGTCTACCTCCACAACCACTGGAGTTGCTACACGTGCATTTTTAAACATTGGATTTTCAAAGCTGCGCGACTTCAACCAAACTTTGCCTGGAAGTTTTTCAGCTTCGATGACACGCTCACAAGTTTTTCTATTCTGAACGGCACCCAATACAAACGGCCCTGCTTTCGGATTATCAATCAAACCATTTATGTTGGCCACAAACTTCTCCGCAAACTGATCGAAGGTAACTTTGCCCGCAGGAGTATTAATTCCATCAGCAGGGATATAAAAGTTTTGAGGCGCTGTACACATCTGGCCACTATACAGGTTAACAGAGAAGGCAAGGTTAGCAGCCGTCTTATCTACATCATCGGTTGAATCAAGTATGACTGAGTTCACACCTGTCTTTTCAGTAAATACAGTTTTACCGGGAAGGGCTTCCAAATAATTTCCAAAAGTTGAATTACCAGTGAAGTCAATTAATTTAACGTCAACATGCTCCGCTAATTCTTTGGTGATCATTTTGTCATAGGTATCCACCGCCAATTGACAAATATTCGGGTCAAAATTATTCTCAGTCAATACTTTTTGAATTTCCGCAACCACGATCGCGATTGGTAGAATAGCACCGGGATGTGGTTTTACAATCACCGTATTACCAGTGATGAGACTTCCATAGATGCCCGTAACAGAATTCCAGGTGGGGAATGTGGAGCAACCAATTACCAAAGAAATTCCTTTTGGCATAGCTCTCCATTCCTTGTTAAGTTGGATGTTAAATTTGCCCATGGGTTTGTCCCACACTACTTTTTCAGGAAAGCGATTCAACTCTTCATAACCGGCTGCAATTGCCTCCAATGCTCGATCTGCTGCATGTGGCCCGGATGCCTGGAAAGCCATCATGTAACCTTGCCCTGTAGTATGCATGGTGGCATAGGCGATTTCAAAAAATCTTGCTTTCACCCGATCCAACGATTCCATTAAAACACCTGCACGATCTTTTGCACTTATTTTTCTCCAT
>JANOJH010000183.1:0-1588 GCA_031408135.1 Bdellovibrio sp.
GCACGTCGCGACTGGTGCGCGACAGGCAAGGCAGCCAAGCCAGTAGCAGCTTCAATTTCAGCTACCAATGGAATCTCATAATCAGTCGCAATTGACACCGCAACGCCATTTCGTCCGGCCCGTCCTGTGCGGCCAATTCGGTGAATGTAAGTATCCGTACTAGGTGGCAAATCAAAGTTGATGACCAACTGCAGTCTCGCTATATCTAAGCCCCTCGCTGCAACATCGGTCGCAACTAGAACTTGCAGTCTTCCGTCTCGAAACATCGTGGTAGCAAGATCGCGGTCAGCTTGTTGTAAATCGGCATGCAAAATCCGACTACTTATTTTTGCGTCTGCCAGCATTTTTCCGATTTCATTAACGGCCATTTTGGTCCGGCAAAAAATCAGGGTGCAATTTGATGGGTGCCTTTTTAAAATTTTATTTAGGGTAGCTAATTTTTCGAATTTTTCAGCGCCATAAACGAACTGTACTATTTTCCATTTGCTATTTTCGGGTTCTTTAATCGTAATTCTTTCAGCATTTTTCTGATAGCGCTGACTTAATTCTTCCATGCCAGCTGGAAACGTCGCTGAGAAAAACAATGTTTGTCGATCCATCGGTAACGCCTTAATGATAGCGTTCATTTCTTCAGCAAAGCCCTCTTCAAGCAATCGGTCAGCCTCATCTAAAATCAAAGTTTTAAGCCCAGTCACATCGATATAACCATTTCTTAAGTGTTCCAGCGTTCTACCCGGAGTTCCAACGATCAAATGAGCTCCCCTCATCAACGCGTCTACCTGAGGCGGATTAGGCTGCCCACCAACTAATGCTATTGTCCTTAGGTTTACAAAATACTTTGAAAATTTCAGACACTCTTTCGAAACTTGATCGCAAAGCTCTCGGGTTGGACACAAAATTAAAATTTGAGGACTAGCCTTAGTCAGATTGATTTTTTCCAAAGCCGGAATGACAAAGGCTGCTGTTTTTCCACTACCCGTCTTTGATTGCGCAATTAAATCACGGCCCGCTCGTATCGCAGGAATGCACGCCGCCTGAATATCCGTCATTTCTGCAAAGTTTATATTCTTAAGCTCCCGCATAAGCGGATCTGTAAGATTTAAAAATTTAATATATTTTGAATTCAATTTCTCCCTCTCGTAAAGTCAAACATTATGATGTTGGTTGTTGTTGCCAGGAAATGAATCTACAAAAAAATGGATAAAAACAACTAGATAGGATAGCTTCTTAGGTATCATTCTTTTCTACAATACCCGTTTTTACTTATCACAGAAACCATTATAATCAGATACTCAAGAAAAGCTCCAGTTCCTTGAAAAAACTCTCTCGAACCAATATCTGGATGGTTGACTATTCGATATGACTTAAAAAAACCGATAGCTGTTCTTGTAGAAATGAAGAAAAATGAGTTTGGTGCCCTCAACATAGACGAATATCGAACTGCAATACTGGAGATGTGCTCGTAAATTTGATTTGAGGGATAATGCGACAATTCTTAGTCGTACGATTCTCGAACCGTCATGCTTTTCCAATTTGCCCAGTGACCGTTAGCTTGGCAGTCTCATCATCAAAATTTACGTACGAAAAG
>JANOJH010000392.1:0-1328 GCA_031408135.1 Bdellovibrio sp.
GGTTGATAGAGCAGCTTGTCTATGATGATAGGTGTGCCCTTGTAGGCCATGAGTCTGCACATAGTATTTCAGTTTCCTGAAAAGTTAATAAAAATCTCAATATAGCTTTGAGTGGGTGCAATTCAAATTGACGCACTAAGATATTACGCCCCTACAGGGCTCTTTATCTATGGGTAAATATCTCCTTCTACCAATATTTCGTCCCGATGGGACTTTACAAGCCCCGCATAAGGCGGGGCGAAATATTGGTAGCAAGAATGTTTATCATATGTACCAAAGTTCCGTAGGAACGAAATATTGGCAGCGTCAATTATATATACACCACCTATGGGCTACTAGATAATCAATTAATTACAAAACCGTTTACAAACGATTTACACAAATCATTAATGAAACACATCGGTGTATGCAAACTTTGTTGCTGGCCAAGCGCGGAGAATTTGAATTGCACCCAACTAAACCCGCAGTATCAATTTAACAATCTTAGTTCACCGGCAACAACCTTAAAGGAGTGAATCTCTGATTTTCCCGATCTAAAGAATAATCGGTTGTTTTTCCAGACGCTAAAATCAACATGAATTTGAGCAAACCTCTCTTTAGTTTCGACATTGAACGATTTGAAAATATCCTCAGCTATGCTTTGCATCAATAGTTTTCGCTGCTGATAATCTAATGGAAACCACTTTGAGTTTTCGCAGTCAATTATTAAGTGGCTAGAAAACTCAGGACTTTCAGGTAGAATTAGCACTTTGATTTCCTTGAAACCGTATTGCACTTTATATTTATCTATTACAATTTTTGTCTCAGGACCGAAATCTAATGATTGTGATTGCTCCTCTATGATGCCACAAGAGCTTAAAAGGGTTAGAAATATTATTAAGATTTTTGTTGTTTTAAACATATAATGAAACCATTCAAAGCGATGGACAAGGGTAATTAGGTGCGCAGTTTTCTCCGTTATCTCCACCATCTGAACTATTCCATCGTATTCTTTAAGATCGACATTTGATTTCTTCAAATCCAACAGCTTATCCTTAACGGTTGCCAACAGCTGTTTATCCGGCCTTAGGCTGAATCTATAATCCAGGTAGGTATGCAAATTGATTAATCGGTTAATGATCAGCTCGCGATGTGCATTGAGAATCTCCTTTAATTGAAACAGTAATGCATCCGGGTTTTTGTCAATAATCGATTTTGACCCCAAAAGGGCAGACTTTATGGTCTTCATAGCTAAATTTAGTAACAAGACAAACATACCTGTAGTGTCACCGCTCCAACTTAAATTCAGGCTCAAGTGCCGGCCGTTTATCTGAGTTGGCCACCTTCCA
>JANOJH010000213.1:0-3236 GCA_031408135.1 Bdellovibrio sp.
ATTATGAAAGAATCCGAAGGCCTGCAGATCGAATTTTTTGAAAATCAGCTCCAACTGGCTAAGGCGTTTGAAATACCCATGATTCTGCATATAGTCCAGGCTCATGAAAAAGCCATCCAGATTTTTGATATATGGGGCGCACCAGAAAAAGCGGGCCTTGTGCACGCCTTTAACGGCAGTTTTGAAATCGCAAAAAAATACATCGACAAAGGCCTCCTGATTTCAGTCGGCGGCGCGGTTACATTTGAGAAAAACCGCAGGCTGCACGATTGCATGCGGAAATTGCCGCTTGAGTATTTATTACTTGAAAGTGATTCGCCCGATCAGGCCCCCGCAGGCTGGGATGGCCCGAATGAATCACTTTCAATTTACAATGTTGCCGAAAGAATTGGCCTCATAAGGAATATAGGCGCCTTTGACGTACTTGAAGTCAGTTCAAGCAATTTTAAAAGACTATTCAGCCTCTGATCTTTCTGATATAAATGTTCCACTTTATGGAAATTACAACACCTGCAAATACAGCCAGCGTTACCGAAAATTTTACGATCAAAGAAGACCGCTACACCCTTCACCGCCGTTTTGATCGGATGGGTAGGCTTGTCGGCGATGAGATGATGAAAAAGTTATTCAACACGCACGTCATGGTCATCGGACTTGGCGGAGTGGGTTCCTGGGCAGCTGAAGCGCTTGCAAGATCAGGTGCCGGCAAAATTACCATTATCGATTTTGATGAAATTTGTATTACGAATGCCAACCGGCAGATTCACGCCTTACAGGGGCTTGTCGGTCAGAAAAAATCAAATGTTATGGCGGAACGGCTCAAAAAAATAAATCCTCAGGCAAAAGTGGAATCACTTCCGCTTTTTTACAGCAAAGCAACAGCGGCTGAGATTCTGGCGCTGCAACCTGATTACATTGTAGACGCGATCGACAATCTCACGGCCAAAACACATTTGCTGAATGAGTGCCGTACGCGCGGAATAAAAGTTATTACCAGTGGCGGCGCTTCCGGCAAAATGGATCCCACCCGAATTAAGATAATTGATCTGGCGCAAACGAACATTGATCCGCTTTCCCATTCGGTTCGAAAAATCCTCAGGCAGGAATACGCATTTCCGAAAGAAAAATTTTTCAATATTCCATGCGTTTTTTCGGATGAAGTTCCGATTCAGCCGATTGAACTGAATTATGATAACGGGCAGGGCTTTAAATGTGTTTGTCCGCAGGGAGAAATTGATCCGCACGGTTGCATGCACAGATCGGTCATTTACGGCACGGCGGGCTTTGTTACCGGTGCTTTCGGTCTGGCCATGGCTTCCTGGGTGGTGCGAGATCTGACTCAGGCAAAACCGGCTGAGGTCAGCCTATGAGCATAATCATATTCTTCGGTTATTCGCTTTTTATTTTTCTACTCGGGATGACGGTTATTACCGTTACTTTCCATCACTGGTACAAGCTTGCTAAAACGGCACGGGCCGAAAAAAAGCTTGCTGAAAGCACTCACTAAAAGTAGATTCGGGTCTCATATTTTTTGGAGGCCCTATGAACATTACCCAATTCATTGATCATCACTATCGCCATTTCAATGCGGCCGCTTTAAAAGATGCAGCTATCGGCTATAAAGAATTAATTAAGCAAGACGGAAAAATGCTCGTCACCCTCGCGGGTGCGATGAGCTCGGCCGAACTCGGTTTGTCACTTGCCGAAATGATCCGGCAGAATAAAGTTCATGCGATTTCCTGCACCGGCGCCAACCTCGAGGAAGATGTTTACAATCTCGTTGCGCACGATCATTACGTCAGAATTCCGAACTATCGTGATTTAACCCCTGAAGACGAACAGAAACTTCTCGAGAAACATCTGAACCGCGTAACCGATACCTGTATTCCGGAAGAAGAAGCCATTCGCCGAATTGAAAAAGTAATTTTAGAAGAATGGCAGAACGCCGAAAAAGAAGGTAAGAGTTATTTCCCGCACGAATATATGTATAAAATATTACTTAGCGGCAAGCTGAAACAACATTATCAGATTGATCCTAAAAATTCTTGGTTGTTGGCCGCGGCCGAAAAAAATCTGCCGATCATCGTGCCGGGCTGGGAAGATTCAACTACCGGAAATATTTTCGCTGGGCACATCATAAAGGGCGACATCAAAAGTTCACGCACTGTAAAATCCGGTATAGATTACATGATCTACTGGGCTGAATGGTATATGAGCACGGCTACAAAAAACAAAGTCGGATTTTTCCAGATTGGCGGCGGTATTGCCGGCGATTTCCCGATCTGTGTGGTACCTATGCTTTCGCAGGATCTTGGTCATGACGATGTTCCGCTGTGGAGCTATTTCTGCCAGATTTCCGATTCGACAACGTCTTACGGTTCGTATTCAGGCGCAGTTCCCAATGAAAAAATCACGTGGGGAAAGCTCGCAATCGAAACTCCGAAATTTATTGTTGAATCCGATGCGTCGATTGTTGCACCACTGATGTTTTATTACATTTTAGGGATGTAAATTGATGCAAGGTCGTGTAACCGGGCTGTCCATTTATCCGGTAAAATCCTGTCAGGGAATCAAGCTAACTGAAATGCAGATCACCGCACGCGGACCTCAGTTCGACCGTCAATGGATGCTCGTCGATAGCGATAATAAATTTATCACTCTCAGAACGGTTCCCAAGCTCGCCGAAATTAAAACGGCAATACAGGGCCCCTTCCTGCATCTTTATGCCGGCAGTAACAAAATTTTAGTCAATTTGGATGAAGACTGCGAAACCACCGAAGACGTCACCATTTGGGGAGACGTCGTTAGGGCCGGTATCGAAAATAAGAGTATCAACGAAGCGCTTTCGGAATTTCTGATTAAGACCGTCAGGCTGGTTCGTTACCAGAAAGAAAGTTTCAGGGATATTGAAAACGCCGCAACCGCTGCTGTTAAAGAAACCATGTTTGCGGATTCGCGACCGGCGCTGCTTGTGAATGAAAATTCGCTGCGCGATCTGAATGAAAAACTTAAATCAAAGAATGCAGCTCCAAGTGTAATTGAAAGATTCAGGGCCAATATTGTGGTAGACGGATTGCCGGCTTATTTTGAAGATCAATTGCAGGAAGTAAAAATCGCAGATGTTACTTTTAAAAATCCGAAGCTCTGCGCGCGTTGTCCGGTTATCACTCAGGATGTTGATACCGGTAAAGTCGTGTCGAAAGAAACCCTTCAGACTTTAGCTGAAACCCGAAAAA
>JANOJH010000219.1:0-1926 GCA_031408135.1 Bdellovibrio sp.
ATCTTCCCCGTCGCCGTCTTTGGCAATTCCGTAGCAAACATTTGAGAGTTCTCCCAAGACGTCGGTCACGTCGGAAATGACCGGAGGGGTGTTATCGCCGACCATGCCATGATAAATGCCAGCAAGGGCTTTGTACGTAAAATGAAAGCGGATCTGGCCGCTGATGTCGCCGGACTTAATTTCGAGATACACGGAATATTCGCAAAAATTTATCCAGTTCATTGCATTGAAGCTGCGTTCAAAAATGCAGGTGGCGTGGGCCATTGTGCGCAAGCTTTCATCAATGCCATTTGAAAGATTCAGCATGAGCGTGTTTTCAAGCACCGGATGAATATGAAGATTAAGTGCCGCACCCATTAAGAAGGTTCCTGACAAATAGGATTAGAATGTTGAAAAGCCTTCAATCGCCAATACATTTGATTTGGTAGCTCCTGCTTAACTCGCTTATCGGATAAGTAATTGGTAAAATTAAAGGAATCAGTGTTGCGGCACCAATTCTAGCCCAATTTTAATGTTAACTAAATGCTGAGTGATTTAGTTTGAGACGTTTACAGCTGGATCGTGTAGGCCGTGTAACATAAGGTAATTCCAACGGCCCAGTCGATGAGCCAGTAGCCCGGGGTAAAATAAGGAAAAGTAAACTCGAAATGCTGATCTCCGATACCGTCATAAGGTCTGGGTCACGGCCTCGGCGATAAAAAAGGCAAGCTCGCGGGCGTATTCGGGTTTGCGGAATTTTTCGTTCAGATTTTTAATGCTGAAATGTTCGGTTAAAGTTTCAAGCGCATTTTCTTTTTCGCAGACCCTTAAAAAATCCAAGGCCAGAACATTGGTGGTACCTTCCCAGATTGAAAAAACCTGTGCGTCTCTGAGCAATTTGGGAATTCCTGTGTTTTCGATGTAGCCGGCGCCGCCGAAACATTCAAGCGCTTCGCTCGAGACTGCAAGGCACTTTTTAGCGGTATACAATTTAACAATAGGAGTCAGCGCACGCAGAATTTTCTTTTCGACTTCAGTTGCGGTGTTCAATTCTTCTTTGCCAAGCAATTCAACCACATAGAACGTGAGTTTAAAGCATTTTGCGAATTCGATTTCGAGATCCTGAAGCGTTTTTTTGTGCAAGGGATGATTGATAATCAGCGCGCCGAAGGCTTTGCGTTTTGTAGCGTAACCGGTAGCAAGATCAATGGCTCTTCGCATGTGGCCGAGCGCGCAGATCGAGTTATAAATGCGCGTGATGTTCAGCACACTTGCGATGCGTTTTACGCCTTCATTGGGGTTACCGATCAGGATGGCCTTCGTGCCGTGTAGACTAAGTTCGGCCGTGGGTAGCGCCCAAGTGCCGAGCTTTCCTTTTAGCTGGTGAATCTGAATGTTATTCTTTTCGGTTTCGAGATAAAAAAGCGAAAGGCCTTTTTCACCTTCGATTTTGGCAAGAGTCAGCGCCATTTGCGAATTGGTGGCCGAGGTAAACCACTTCGTGCCAAAAAGCTCAAAATGATTTGCGCCAAGCGGCCGAGCATAAGTGGACGTGCCGCTCACATCTGAACCGCCCGTCTGTTCGGTCATCCATTGCCCAGAGGTCCAGAAGCTTTCAGGGTTGCGGCTGGTTAAATGATTGAAGGCATTTTGTTTAAGGTTGGTGTCGCCAAACAGCTCGATTGCGCGGGCGGCGCCGTCGGTCATGGCCAACGGGCACGAAAAAAATGCGCTTGATGGGTGATAAAGGTAAAGCAGAGCCATCTGATATATTCGCGAATACTGTTTTTGTTTACGATCGTAGGCCGTGGCTACGATCCCTTCTGTGGCTGCTGCTCGCTCGAGATTTTTCCAAGCAGCACAGTTGCTGATCTGATCGATTCTGCGGCCCCAGGGGTCGTACTGAGTTAAAACCGGAATGTTTTTTTCAGACTCTTCAGACCAATC
>JANOJH010000307.1:0-2500 GCA_031408135.1 Bdellovibrio sp.
AGATAAAGATAAAGATAAAGATAAAGATAAAGATGACAATCATACAGATTGTTCCCGTGTTACCCGTGATGAACCTGAAGGCAAAACAGGCAAAAAAATCGTGAAACCCGGCAAAGTAAAGTAATTACCCCGTAGGTAACAAATCCATCAAGCACTCGCGCCAGTACTCTGGTGCGTCTGCCGTGTAGTCGATGGCAATGACAAAGCCATCTTTACCCAGAAATTTGGTGCGGGCCACCTTGCCCGTAATTTCAAGATCCATCTCGTGAATATTAAAAAAGACATTCTGGCCGACCAAGTGGTCGATGTTCAGATTCGATCGCAATTCCTTTGCGACAAAATCGTCACGTTTAAATCTAATTAAAATGCCGCTTGAAGAGGCTTCTATAATCTGGCCGAATTTAGCCAGCTTTTGCAGACTATCCAGCGATGAAAACGAATCAAGCGTGAGTTTCGCCAGATCCTTGCTGATCTGCCTTCTTGGTGCTGAACGGTGTTTTCTCTGTGGTCGCATAAGTGGCTCCTAACTTTTGAGTTTCTTATACATAACTCATCGGCAAAACCAGACCAAAGTTGAGAAGCTATTCTGATAAAAAATATATATGTGTTTTATTTTAGGAATATGGCGAACAAACAGACGCCTTCAGAAAAAATAAAACCTTTATTCAGACCAAAGTCTAAAGTCTTTTGTGACTTAAGCCGAAAGCTGAAAACTTGATTCTCAATATGAGAATGCCATTCGAAGCAAACCAAGTCGGAGATTACGAGCCCGGGATCAGAGTTTGAAAGGGCTTTAAAGCCGGCCTCTTTGGCCACCCACAGAAACTCAGGTACGGGGCAAGCGGCAATCTCGGCCTCGGTGGCCGTGCGTTTTAGGATGCGGGCCGATATCCGCGTGATGACTTCGACGTCGAACCCGGTTTTGAACTTTGAATAGGCAAATCCGCCAAGCTGTTCACAATGCGAAATTGAAACCGAGCCGTCACTGGCTTTCGGCAGCCAGGTTAAATCGTTTAGCTGGGCCAATTGCGCCCGCGAGAAGTGGTTTGAAAACTCATTGGCAAGGCAGTTGCGGATTTCGGCACGATGGTTTTGATTTACGGAGCCCCAGTTTTTATCGAGGATCAACCGGAATTTTTCATCAGTGGAACTCTGAATATAAAGTATTTTAGTTTCGAGACTCACAGATTAAAACGGTCGGGCCAGACGACACTCTGGTTAGAAGTTATTTTCATCATGCGATCAAGAGAAGTAAAAGCTTTTAGGCGCAGCTCTTCTGCCATGTTAACAGTCGGGCTGAAAGTTTCGAGCGCCTGTTTAATTTTTTCAAGGTTATTGAGTTTCATAAACGGGCAGTCATTGCACGCGCAGTTTTCGTCTACAACCGGTGCCTGAATAAGCGCGACTTCAGGGCGCAACTTCTGCATCTGATGAAAAATCCCGGTTTCGGTGGCAACTATAAATTTTGAAACAGATTTATTATTTACAACTTCATCCAGCAATTTAGAAGTAGACCCGATAATTGAGGCATATTTAAGAACTTCATCATCGCATTCGGGATGTGCAATTACCAATGCATCGGGGTGCAGTTTGATGAGTTCTGCCAGGCGCTGAGCGTTGAAAAGCACATGCACCTGACAGGCGCCGGGCCACAGGATGAATTCGCGCTTGAGTTCTTTACTGAGCCATTTGCCGAGATGCTGATCGGGCCCGAACAAAATTTTGCGATCAATAGGAATTTCTGAAATAATTTTAGCAGCATTACTGGAGGTAATGATAACATCCGAGATTGATTTTACTTCGGCGCTAGAGTTGATGTACGTTACGCAAATCGCTTCGGGGTGCTGACGCCGCCAAGCCAGATAGTTATCAAAGGGCGAGCTTTCTACGAGCGAACAGCCGGCATTTAAATCCGGCACCAAAACAGTTTTTTCAGGATTCAGAATTTTTACACTTTCGGCCATGAAAACCACGCCGGCCAGCAGGATATTTTTATTTTTTAACTGTTGGCCAATTTTAGCGAGGTAAATGCTGTCGCCGATGTAGTCGGCGATGTCCTGAATAGCGGCTTCTTCGTAATAGTGTGCAAGTAAGGCCACGTCTTTTTCTTTTTTCAGACGTTGAATATCTGAGATCAATGCTGCGGACATTATCCGGTTGCTCCACCTTTGAGGATCTGGATGATATTTTTAGAAACAAGTTTAAAGCTTTCAAGAACGCCTTTGCCTTCAAATGCCGAAGCTTCAACTTCTTGCGCATTATAAAGATTAAGATGACGACGTAGATCTTTCAGTGGCAACGCATTTGGAAGATCGCGCTTATTGTACTGAATAACCAAAGGCACTTCGCGGATATTGTAACCCTGCTGTTGAAGGTTCTTTTCGAGATTTTTCATAGATTCAATGTTTTCCTCTAACCGGTCGGCCTGTGAATCGACGACGAAGACCACGCCATCAAGGCCTTTTAAAATGAGCTTTCTTGAAGCGTCGTAAATCACCTG
>JANOJH010000363.1:0-4511 GCA_031408135.1 Bdellovibrio sp.
CCGCGGAGTCCATCGGCTTCAGCGGGTCCTGGTTCTTGAGCTGCGACGTCAACAGCTTCAGGAACGTGTCGAACGTGCCGGCGCAAATGCGGATTTTATTGTCTTTGGCATAACGGATAAACTCTTTTGTGGATTTCCATTTTTTGGTTTCGATCCATTTATCAGCGCCTTGAGTAACACGATTGGCTTCTTTGAATTTTTCGAAGGTTTCAATAATATGAAAATTTGAAAAACCTAAGCCCTCAGCTGTGCGCATGACGGCGCTGATATTGCCGCGATCATAAATACTTTCAAGCACCACCGAAATATCGAAACAGCGCCCTTGAACCACACGGTCTATTTTTTGTTGCCGGTCAATTGTGAGTAACGGAAACACGTGTTCTAAAACTTCGCGGGGCGAAACTTTCAGTTTGTCATTTAATAAATTTATTTCATTCCCCAGCGGAAACACTAAAAGCCGGATTTCGCGAGATCGCGTGCAATATTTTTCTGATGCGCTTCAAGAGTACCGCCGCCGATTTCAAGCAGCTTGGCATCGCGCCAGAGGCGTTCAACATGATATTCGCCGACGTAACCAAAGCCGCCCAGCACCTGAATGGCGCGATCGGCAACGTTCTTACTCATTGACGTTGCAACAAGTTTTGCTCCGTCAGAATCCAAGCGATTACCTTCGCGATTCAGATCAAGCCTGCGGGCTGTATCATAAACGTAACTTTGCGCCGATCTGAATTCGGCATAAGACTCTGCTATATATTTCTGAATCTGTCCGAAAAAATTAAGCGGTTTTCCGAAAGCATTCCGTTCTGCGGCGTATTTATTCATGATTTCAATTGAACGTCTTGCTATGCCCAGCCCCATTGCCGCAAGCCCGATCCGCTCGATTTCGAGATTTCGCATCATATGATTCATGGAATCGCCCTCATGGCCGACAAGGCGGTCAGCCGGAATTTTGCAATTTTCAAAAACCAATTCAGCCGTGTTCGATGCGCGCATACCGAGTTTATCGGTAATTTTCTGCCCGACGTAGAAACCGGGATCATTTTTTTCAACAATAAATGTAGAGATTAATGCGCGCCCGTTTTTTTCGCCCGTTTTGGCATAAACCCAGATAAAATCGCAAGGGGTTTTGTTGTCATCTATAGCGCCATTTGTAATCCACATCTTGCGACCGTTCAGAATGTAGTCGTTGCCGGATTTAACCGCGGTGGTTTTCATGCCCATGACATCGGTTCCGTAATCGGGTTCTGACATCGCCATTGCACCGATGAGCTGACCATTACTCAGGCCCGGCAAATACTTCAACTTCTGCACTTCAGAGCCATTCACTGCAAGATTATTAACCGCAAGTAAGGTATGGGCCAAATAAGCCAGACAAAAACCCGGATCGCTGGCCGAGATTTCTTCGTGTGCAATGACTACGGCAACGGCGTCCATTCCGGCCCCGCCGTAACTTTCTGGCACTGTAATTCCGAGCAAACCGAGTTCACTTAATTTTTTAAACAGTGGTAAATTAAATTTTTCCTGCTTATCAGAAAGATGGGCTTGGGGCTCTACTTCTGTCTGCACAAAACTTCTGACCATTTCGCGTAACATTTTATGTTCGGGCGTGGGATTTAAAAGGTCAAAATTTTTCCAGCTGTCCATAGGAATCCTTTAATTTTTTGAAGGCTTGACTGTAGCAGTTTTGTTCTATCAGATAAAGTTTTTTTAAAGACAAGGAAATGCTCATGAAAGCATCAATCTTAGCAATCGGGACAGAGCTGACCACGGGGCAGATCCTGAATAAAAACGCAACAAACCTCTCGCAAAAATTAAAGAACTTAGGCGTGAATATCAGTGTTCACCTGACCGTTCCCGACCACCGACAAATTATTCTCGATTCGCTGAAATACCTCGAGACCCAACTTGCTAACGATAGCGACCTGCTGTTTGTAACCGGCGGCCTCGGGCCCACATCCGACGACTTTACCCGCGATGTGCTGGCGGAATGGGCCGAAGTTGAAATGAAGTTTGATCAAACGTCGTGGGACTCGGTCGTTGAACGGCTGACAAGCCGGGGTTTTAAAGTACGGGATATGCAAAAGCAACAATGTTATTTTCCGGTGAACGCCGAAATTCTGACAAATTCCGAAGGCACCGCCAATGGGTACCGCTTTGTTGCAAAAAACAAAATCGTTTATGTGCTGCCCGGACCGCCCCGCGAAATCGAGGCCATCTGGAACTCGCGCATTGCGGGCGAGCTGTCAGAAAAGACAAAAAATCTCGAACGCCTGATCACTCACGCATGGGACACCATCGGCGTTGGTGAATCGGAAGTGGCCTTTGCGGTGGAAGAAGCCCTTAAACAGCGGCCGGCAGATCTAGGCCGGTCAGATCTTGAAATTGGTTACCGCGTACATTTACCTTATGTTGAAGTGAAGCTCAGTTATTTGGCTGCTGAAAAAGAGAAATGGGCACCGTGGATCAAAAAAACCGAAGACGTCCTGCAAACGATAACAGTGGCGCGCGATTTTTCCGATGCCGTTACTCTGGCCTGCGAAAAAATCCGCGCACTTGATTTTACTTTTTATGATTTTGTAACAAACGGTTATTTGCACAACCGGCTGGCTATACAGCTCGCCCAGATCAAAAGCTGGAGCTTCAAGCAGTCGGAAACGGCACCCAGTGTGGATATGTTTTCACATGAAGACGATTTCCTCGGGCTATTTCCCTATGAAGACGACAAGTGTATTGTGGTTTTTTCAGTCAACGGCAAACGCAGCCTGAAAACCCTTGAAGCACCGATGAAGGCCCCGCTGATGCTCGAGCGCCGGCGCCAGTATTTTGCCGAAATGGCATTGATCGAACTTGCGCGTACTTAAAGCGCGCGCTGTCAAAAAGTGTGACAGCTTAAATCGCGAAGGATATCTCTCGTGTTGGAACGCAATCTGCAGCGTGGTCTGAATACGGGACGTGTTAATGTTGAAATTTGTCTGGGTTGTAATATTTTCAGGTTTGCTGATGGGCGGCTATTCGCATTCTGGGGAAAGCGGAAGCCTTGTTATTACAACACCTGAACGCTCGTATCTCGTTGCCAAAAATCCACAAGGTGAAACGCCCGAAGAAGCCAGCGAACTTGAAGAGGCCCGCCGAAATTTCGAAAGCCTTACCCCAGCAGAAGCCGAAATTTTCGAGCAAAGCCGATCGCTCTACCTTAATAAAATAGCCGTACTCCTGAACAAAAATAAATTGTTGCTGGGAGCTATTTCGGGGTCAGCCGAATTTCTCGGAAAATTCAAAAAACTGCTTTTAGATAAACGGCAGGAAATTCCCGAAGGTGAAATCGGCATTATCGTGCGCCGTATACTGCAGGAAGAAGAAGATCGACTCGAAAAAATTCAAGCCGAAAAAAAACTGCTGAAAGATCGCGGTCTTGTGGCCGTTAGCCATTTACTGAATGTTGTAAATAAAATTTTATATAAGCAGGCAAAGACCGTCTGCGCATCAGACGAAATCGGAATCAGTGTTAGCGCTGGCCTTGGCCTGAACGGCGGCGTAAGCAAGTTTGCAGCAGGCGCACTTGCGGACATTCAGTTTCTGTTCGGCTTTAACCGAAAAACCAAAACCGTGGTTTTTGAAATTCATACGTTGCTCGAAAAAATGAAACGGCCCCTGACCCCGCTTTTAAACGCGGGTATCGATCTGCGCGGCGGTCTTTATATTAAAAATTCAGAAGTTCGCGAGATTCTAAAGGGCGAATCTCTTTTTACACCGGCCATTCCAACAGCTTTTTCCGGTTATCCAGCGCACGCCGACACTTACATATCTTCGGGTATTGGATTCCCGCCGATGGCGACTGAGTTTATGGGGTATATCAGTACGAGCTACCGCATCCCGCTGATCCGCATTGAAATGCATTTCGAACCTGTTATCCGTTTTCAGGTCTTTTTCGGGTTCAGCCGCCGGAGTTCGCGCAAAATGAATACGCGGTGCAGTGCTCTGTTTGCCCATTAATGAACATTGCATTTGGGGCTGAGTCTACTTAACCTATTTTTGCGGCTTTTCTCAGAGCTTTTTTGTTCTGGAGAGAAACCGAACTAACAACTTTTTAATGAGCTGCCCTGGCACGATTCCAAGCATGATTCATTAAGAAAAACATAAGGAGTTTTTATGAACACGACGACGTCGCAGTCTACGTCAAATTCACGGTCAAATGCATTTTTGGCCGCGATCGAAGCCCCGGTCAGAAGAATCGAAAAGATCAAAGATCAGTTCGGCAAAGAAGCCCCGATTTCAGAGTATTTCGGTTGCATGACTTTCGGCCTTTCGCACATGCGCGAAAAATTACCCAAGGACGCTTACGCGCATCTGATCAAAACACTTGAGCATGGAAAAAAACTTCCGAAAGAAACTGCAGAATCCATAGCTTCAGCGGTCAAGGAGTGGTCGGTCTCTAAAGGTGTTACGCACTTTTGCCACTGGTTCCAGCCGATGACAGGCTTAACCGCCGAAAAACATGATGCTTTTATTTC
>JANOJH010000372.1:0-1346 GCA_031408135.1 Bdellovibrio sp.
ACACATTTGCCGGCTGTTCTATCTTCCTTATGCTAACTGTTTCACATCGCCTTTTTCACTAGAGGTGGAGTTACGCCCATGTTGTACCAGGTAAAAGCAAACTGGTCGGCATTTACCTCAATCGCTTTGGAAAGATTGGAAGAGCCATGTCCTGATTTTGTTTCAATGCGAATTAATACAGGGTTATCGCCCACATGATTTTCCTGCATAGTTGCTGCAAACTTGTAAGAGTGCGCAGGCACAACACGATCATCATGATCTGCTGTGGTAACCAGTGTTGCAGGATAGGCGGTGCCGGGTTTAAAAGCATGCACGGGAGAATATTTTTTCAGGTACTCAAACATTTCTTTGGAGTCTTCTGCGGTTCCATAATCATACGCCCAACCCGCGCCAGCCGTAAACTTATTATAACGCAGCATATCCATTACACCAACCGCTGGCAAAGCTACTTTCATTAGTTCAGGACGCTGGGTCATGGTAGCTCCCACTAAGAGCCCACCATTAGAGCCGCCTTGAATAGCCAGATAATTGGATGCCGTATATTTTTCTTTGATCAGATACTCACCGGCAGAAATAAAATCATCGAATACGTTTTGCTTGTTCATTTTGGTGCCAGCCATATGCCATTTCTCACCATATTCACCGCCACCTCTTAAGTTGGGTTGTGCATAGACTCCTCCATTTTCTAACCACACAATCCGAGCAGTAGAAAAGGTTGGCGTCAGGCTGATGTTAAATCCGCCATAGGCATAGAGCATGGTTGGGTTCTTACCGTTAAGTTCAATCCCCTTCTTGTAGGTGATAAACATCGGGATTTTTGTACCGTCTTTGCTGGGATAGAAGACTTGTTTCGTCTCATAGTCTTCTGCTGTGAAGTCTACTTTTGGTTTTTCATAAAGCGTAGACTTTCCTGAGGACAGATCATATTTGAAAATGGTGGGAGGGAAGGTAAACGAAGTGAATGTATAATAGACTTCTTTATCGCCAACTTTTCCGCCAAAGCCGCCAGCACTCCCAATGCCAGGCAGTTCAACATCGCGCTCTGGTTTTCCGGAGTAATCAAATTGTTTGATCAACGTGCTGGCATCCTTCAGATAATTGACAAACATCTTTTTTCCAGTCGTACTCACGCCTTGCATGGCTTGCTCCGTTTCCGGTACGATGTCTTTCCAGTTTTCTACAGCAGGTTTGGCGAAGTCAACTTCAACAATTTTACTGTTAGGGGCATTCAGGTTTGTTTGTATGATTAGCCGACTGCCGTCATTGTCAACGATGTTGTGATCGTTATCAAAATTTCCAACAATGGCTACCAATTTTCCTTTCGCGTCTTTCAGGTCTTGCACATA
>JANOJH010000384.1:0-1860 GCA_031408135.1 Bdellovibrio sp.
GCTGGTTCATGCTCACTGCGGGGAGCGCTTACGGTGCTTTAGCCACTCAATTCTCATGTTCGGATAGCTCTGGTTCTCATCTGCTTGTTTGGCATGCAGCACCGGTATTGCTATTGGGAATTATCGGCCTAAGTCTTGGAACTTTATTTTTAAAGAAATTGTAACTTTTTTCTGCTTCAATCGAATACTAAAAAACTACACGGAGAAATAATGAAAACGTTTTCAGTAATATTGTTATTAGGATTCAGCCTTCAGGCCTTGGCCGAAAATTATAAACTGGATACAGCACATACCGAAGTCGGTTTCAGTGTTAAGCATTTACTCATTTCAAATGTTAAGGGCCGCTTCGGAAAATTCAGCGGAACTTTCGAATACGACAAAGCGGCTAAAACCCTGAAAAATCTGGCCATCGAAATTGATCCCGCAACTATCAACACAAATGAAAAAAACCGTGATGACCACTTAAGAAGCCCTGAATTTTTTGATGTGAAAAAATATAAAACAGTCACCTTCACCGGCGAAAAGGCTGAATTTGCAGCCGATGGTCAAAGCATAAAAGTTACCGGCCAATTGAAGATTAAAGACAAATCACTGCCTGTGGTTATGGATGTAAAAATCAACGGTGAAGCCGAAGTTGAAGGTGTTAAAAAAGTGGCCTTTACAGCTACTACCGAAATCAACCGTAAAGAATGGGGCATTAACTGGAACAAGAATCTTGATAAAGGCGGCCTTGCCGTTTCTGAAGAAGTCAAAATTCTGATCGAAGGCCAAGCCAACGTCGTTGAAACTAAAAAAGCTAAATAACTAAACCCAAAACAAGGAGAACAAAATGAACACAAATTTAATCGGAGCCCTCTTGGTTTCACTTGCCGCTAACGCCGCAATGGCCGTAGATGCGCCTGCCGCAAAAAAAGCCGAGGCCAAAAGCGCTGAAATGGTCTGCCAGAACAATTCATGCAAAGGTAAAGCTGAATGCATGGGCTTCGGTAATGCATCTTGCAAAGGTGCAAACGAATGTAAAGGTAAAGGCATTTTGGAGGCTAAAAATAAAGCGGAATGCACTAAAAAAACCGGCCTTTGGGTAGCGAAGAAGTAATTAGTTGGAATGAGTATTGCAATTTGAGGTGATTCTCTGAGAAAGTAGCGTCTATGCTCGAGAATCTCCTCAAATCTTCATTTAATCTGTCTGAATTCCGGATCGGTCAGAAAGAAATCATCACGGCAGTCCTTGCCAAAAAAGATGCGTTGGCGGTGTTACCGACCGGCGGCGGAAAATCCCTGTGTTATCAGTATCCGGCAATAAAATTCAATCAACTTGTAATTGTAATTTCTCCGCTCATCGCACTGATGAAAGATCAGGTGCAGGCGCTGCTTCGTCAGAACATCCCTGCCGGCTGTCTTTATTCCGGCCAAAGCGAAATTGAAAAGCGGCTGGTTTTTTCGACGCTGAACAAAGGCGGAGCTTTTATTCTGTATCTTTCACCGGAACGGGTGCAAAAAGAAAATTTTAAGCATTGGATTATGAACCGCGAGATCGCGCTATTTGCGGTAGATGAAGCGCATTGTGTTTCGCAGTGGGGCCACGATTTCCGTGCCGAATACTCCGAACTGAAAATTTTAAAACAATTACGACCCGATGTTCCGGTGTTGGCACTGACGGCTTCGGCCACACCTACGGTGCTGAATGATATTTCAAAAAATCTGGGACTCGTCAAACCTGAAAAACTCGTGCACGGCTTTTACCGCCCGAATCTCTATTATCAGGTGGAAGCCTGTACCAATGAAGAAAATAAAACCGAATGGTTATTGCAGAGCTTGCAACAGAATCCTACCGGGCGGGTGCTGATCTATTGCGGCACT
>JANOJH010000408.1:0-1392 GCA_031408135.1 Bdellovibrio sp.
TTAGCCCAAGCAGGTGCAATGCCCCAATAGAAAAAAGAAATTCCTTCGGGACTGTCGGAGGTTATGATAGGCAAGATTTGTGATGGAGCGGCATTGTATCGGGGGGCGTACCCTTCCGGCACATCCACCGAAAAACGTTCAGCTAGTTTTTGTGAAGTTGCTGTTATAGAATATCGATCCAGCATTTATAGTTTAATTGAAGTCATCCTAAAAACCTTACTTGACATTCTCTCTATCTCGATATTTGGATTATCGGGACAGAGGATAATATAACTGCAATTTAAAAAGAGGAGCATCAACAAGAGTACTTTATAGATTAAATTATCCATCCCTTGAGCAGGCTGCCTTAAAGCCTGCCTGCCTCCCTGCATACCGAACAGGCAAGGATAAGGAAGGGTAGGGCAAGGTTAGGGATGCCCTTGAATAAATTTCAGTGCTTTGAGTTCAGACCAATATAATCCATCTGGCTCGAAAAGTGTGAACCCAACATGACCACCAAAATCCGGGTACTCAATATTTACATTTGAGTTTTGGATGACATCGTAAGTTGGAAAGCACTCCTTACTCAGGAAAGGATCATTTTTGGCACTTACGATCAGGGTTGCAATTTCAATTCCTTTTAGAAAATGAAGTGAGCTACTCCTTGTGTAATAATCTATCGCGTTTTCAAATCCATGAATTGGCGCAGTGAACTTGTTATCAAATTCAATGAGTGTGGAAATAGAATTGATTCCTTGTGTAGTAAGTTGGGGAAGCAATTTTGATTTTTGAATTATCTTGTTTTTCAGGCTTCGTAGAAATCTTTTCGAGTACATCCAATTTGAAGGCAATGATATCTTAAGACAGCTCGCGTGCAAATCCATCGGTACAGAAAATACGACAGCTTTTTTCAGGGAAGCAGGAAGTTGTTTCCCTTTTTCACCAAGGTATTTCAAAGTAAGATTCCCACCCAAGCTAAAACCAATCAACGATATTTCTGAATAGGTATCTTTTTTACTGACGTGCTGAACGATCAGATCCAAATCATCAGTGGCGCCACTGTGATAAAAACGGATATTACGGTTTATCTCCTCGCTACATCCACGGTAGTTCCATGCCAAAATATCATATCCTGCCTGAAAAAATGCCCTTGCCATTCCACGAACATAAGCGCGTGAAGTATTTCCTTCTAAACCGTGTGAGATAATAATCAATCTGGATGATCCTTGTTTTAGCCAATCCAGATCAAGGAAATCCTGATCAGGTGTTGTGATACGTTCTCTCTCATAGGGGATAAATTTTACTTTCCTTAGCAGGGATGGGTAAATGGTTTCAAGGTGTGCGTGGAATAGGATGGAAGGACGGGAGTACATTGTTGAATCAGTTACTCGGTAGATGTTAATAGTTAATGGT
>JANOJH010000483.1:0-4927 GCA_031408135.1 Bdellovibrio sp.
CCACACGGGTAAAACAAATCTTGTTTGTAAAGGCAGATCAAGCACCGTCGTTACAGCTGAAGAGCAGGTCGATGTTAGCATTCCGCTGAATTCCATTCAGGCCGGACAGGAGTTTGTTATCGCTGAAGCCGTCAGTGGAAAGCTCGATGCGGCTGCAACAACGATCACATTCTCTGGCTCATTAGATCCTGAATATGGTGCGATGGTAACGTCAACAGCATCACTTAAGTCTTCTGCAACTTTCCGATTGATCGATACATCGACCTCGGCAACAGAGATCAATATCACCTGCGGAATTCAGTAACTGTCGTCTCGCGTTAAATATGCAGCATTGACTCTGTTTTTTATAGTTTTTACTATAACGATACACCATGAATTTTTTTGATAAATTTGCAGATTATTTTTCGAATGATATAGCTATCGACCTCGGAACCGCCAATACCCTTGTTTATGTTAAAGGCCGCGGAATTATTCTTGATGAGCCGTCTGTTGTGGCGGTTCAAAAAAACTACCGGGGAATGCAGAATCGGGTACTTGCTGTCGGCAAAGAAGCCAAAGAAATGCTGGGCCGAACTCCCGGAAGTATCGTTGCCATTCGTCCCATCAAAGACGGCGTTATTGCCGATTTTGAAGTGACCTCTTCCATGCTGAAATATTTCATTCAAAAAGCCATGGGCGAGAAAAAAGCCCTGGTCCGCCCGCGGATTATCATCTGTGTTCCTTTCGGAATTACTCAGGTTGAGAAGCGCGCTGTTAAAGAAGCCGCACAGTCAGCCGGCGCTCGCGAAGTTCATTTGATCGAAGAACCAATGGCAGCGGCAATCGGTGCCGGTCTTCCGATCACAGAACCTTCAGGCAATATGGTCGTCGACATGGGTGGCGGAACCACCGGTGTTGCAGTTATATCTCTGGGTGGAATTGTTTATTGTAAATCAATCAAGGTCGCTGGCGATAAAATGGACGAAGCGATTATTAACTACGTCCGTCGTCAGTTTAATCTTCTCATCGGTGAAAGAACTGCTGAAGCCATCAAACTTAAAATCGGAAACGCTTTTCCGTTTGAAGTTGAAAAGACGATGGAAGTTAAAGGCCGCGACTTGGTTGCCGGCGCGCCAAAAACCATCGAAATTACAAGTACACAAATCAATGATGCACTTATGGACCCACTGTCCGAAGTTATCGATGCCGTTCGTACCGCGCTCGAAAAAACGCCGCCTGAGCTCGCTTCCGACATCGTTGACAACGGAATCGTGTTAACCGGCGGCGGCGCCTTACTTGCAAATCTAGACGTTTTACTGAGAGAACGCACAGGACTTCCGGTTTCAATTGCCGAAGATCCACTTACTTGTGTTGTTATGGGCTCAGGTAAAGTTTTAGACCAGCTAGATCTACTCAGCCAATTAACAATAGACTAAGATCTCTATATGTTTACTTCTCTTGAAAATCGCCTTTGGTTGGCTGTACATCTGCTTTATCCCAATTCATCGCAGGCGTTTGATGTTTATCAGGCATTGGTGCTTCAATCCGAGGACTCACTTGGAAGCGATAACCGAATTCAGATTTTTTCAAAGTTAACGTTATTGTTCGAAAAAATACCATCGGTCAGTTCTAACCTTTCTTTTTATGAATTTGAATTTGATCAGATCGATCAGTGGAAATTAATTTACAAAAATTCTCAGAAGCCTCAACTGCTGATTTTTATCGGCGTACTGATCTTCGATCTGAAGATCGGTGAAATTGCACCGTGCGCAAGACTAACAAAAGAAAAAGCGCAGTTTCTATTTCATCAGATTTTTAAAAAAATATCCCAGAGCGGAGTTAAGGCTAAGTACAACGATCATCTCAATTTCAAAAAGCAGAATGATTTAAAAATTTCATATCTTTATACTTATGAAAATCTGGTTGAATATTGCCTTGGGCAGTTATCTGACGAGGAAAATGAAAAAGTAAAAATGGGAATTGAACTCTATCCTATTTTGCAGACTACAAAAGATGAGTACCAGAAAATTATCAGCCAGATTCAAAATCTGAAGGTTCAGCGCTCAAATTCCACTGAGCTGAAATCAAAAAATAAAATTACACTGGTAAGGGATTCAGATTCCGAAGGGGCCGATGCTGAAGCTGTACCGGCGTACAGAAACCGCAAAACACTTCTCGGGGCACTTACTTCCGTTGTGTTGTTAGTGGCCCTGGGTCAAACATCGGGCCTTTTTGACCGCATAATCCAAGGCGAAAGATCTGTGGTCATTCGTCAGATCGTGAAGCGGCCCGAATTTGCGCCGCTACAACCCGAAATCGCGGTTGAATCCTTACCTAAACCGACCGAGCCCGTGGCCGCTTCAAGCAGCGGCCAAACCATAGCGGCAGTTGAACCGCTTAAAAAGGCAGTTCTGGTCAAGGTCGCTGAAACTAAGGTGGCCCCAGTCGAAAAGCCCGAGTTGAAAACTGCAGCGCTGAAAGAAGAAGGCGGCCTTTTCAGGGGTACTTTAGTTGTAAAAGATCTGAAAGGTTCAAACGAAAAATTAATAGCTAAGATGGTGGCCATGGGGGCCAGGAAAGCCGGCGAAGTCGAACTGGGCTGGCTGAAGTCTAACAATCTGGCTTATTACCATTTCATTATTTCTGATCAGAATGTTGCAGAGACAAGAGTTTATCTCACCGAGCTTGGCGCGCTGAAAATCAGATTCGAATCTCATCCGAGACTCATTGCGGGCGGCAATAAAAGATTCATCATTGAAGTAAAAGGAAACTAATTTGATTAAGGCGGAAGCACAGAAATATGCTTCGTTGAGATCAATCCTGATTGCCTGGTTCATCATCTTTTCGATTGTTCCTCTGGCGCTGGTTTCCTGGTACTCACTGGTTAAGTTTCAGAGAGCCATCGAAAGTGAACAATTGCAGCGATTAAAAGCCAATGGCCGCGAAATTGATTCGATCATTTCCGATTATCATAACCAACTGCTGAAAAATCGGCGCGTTTTTGCAAACAGTCCGCAATTCACTTACAATCTTTCGCTATCCGACCTTACCGGCCTTAAGGAAATTTCTACAGAGTGGATGAACAATAATATTGTTTCAACCCTATCAATTTACAATCGTGCGGGCCGAAGGCTGATGTTCGCAGACAAAAACGATACAAATTCCGTTTCAATTCAGCACGCCGACGAAAACTCCAGTCTTAGCGAGTTGCATCTGGCCCATTTTAATTTAAAAACCGATCTGGGGTTGGTTAACAAGGCACTGGCCGGTGGCTTCGAGCTGATTCTGTTTTCAAAAATCAGTTCAGGTGCAGGCAAAACAATTGGTTATGTCGAACAAAAAATCAGTCTTAAAGAAGAATTTCTGAACAATATAAGAAAGAAGCTGAAAACCGAAATTTTACTCATCGACGACGCCAAACAGGTCGTGGCGTCAACTTTACCGCTCGAGAACAAAGAATTCACTGCCGGTGCCGACGCGATTGTCGAGCTTAAGAGCAAGAACAATTCTTATGTTTTTCTGTCTTATCCGATTGTGTGGGATACCACCGGTCTGAATCTGGCGATCGGCGCCAGCAAAAAAGAATCTCAGTTGGTTATCAACAATGTCAACGCGGCCTTTTTAGGCGTTATCAGTCTGGTCATTTTGTTCTTGATCGTGACTATTCTGGTCAGCACCTCGGTTTTGCTGAGGCCGATCAACGAACTCATCGAAGGTCTGCGTGCGTTTGAGAAAACCGATTCGCTTGTACAATTGTCCGTCAAAAACAAAACCGAAATCGGGTTGCTCACCGCTACGTTCAATCAAATGAGTTTTAAAATATTCAAAGCCCGTAACGACCTGAAAAACAAGATCAAGGAGCTTGAAAAAGCCAACAGTAATCTGAAAGAAGCCCAAACAAAATTGGTGCATTCGGCAAAAATGACCAGTCTCGGCCAACTTGTTGCCGGCGTTGCGCACGAGCTCAATAATCCGATCGGCTTTATTTACAGCAACACCACTCATCTGAAAGATTATTCCGAAAAACTTTTTATGATTATCGACGAGATCGAAAAAAATCCGGAGCAAAGTGCAAAAATAAAGACGGATTACGAATTCGATTATATCCGAACTGATCTGCCTTTACTGATAAAATCCTGTCAGGATGGTGCCCAGCGCACGCGCGATATCGTGATCGGGCTGAGAAATTTTTCAAGACTGGAAGAGTCCCAGCTGAAAGAAATTGATATTCGAGACTCTCTGAACACAACGCTCGATCTCCTTCAGGGCGAAATTAAAAACCGGATAAAAGTACATCGCCAGTATGACAATATTCCGCCGGTTATGTGCTATGCTTCGCAGATCAATCAGGTGCTTATGAATCTGCTCTCAAACGCGGTGCATGCCATCAGCGGAAACGGCGAGATCTGGATTGTTGCCAGCTTACTGAAAGCGGCCGCCGGCTTTCCCGGTAAAGTTCAGATTTCGATTCAGGATTCAGGATCGGGAATGAGTCCCGACGTCATTGATAAAATTTTTGAACCATTCTTTACCACTAAAGATGTTGGCAAGGGTACGGGGCTAGGCCTTAGTATTTCCTACGGAATTATTCAAAACCACGGTGGCGACATTCAAGTAAAATCCGAAAAGGGCGTCGGTACCGAGTTTATAATGACAATCCCGCTATTACAGAAGGTCAGGCAAACTGTCTCAAACTGAAACGATTTAGCGAAGTTATTTTTAATTTTGTTAACTTTTGTTCCGATAATAAGACTGTGAGAAAACTGAACTCTTTTCTGAATTTGGTGATTTTTACGCTGGTGATTATTCTCGGTGGCGCTTTTTTTTATTTTAAAAATTCGAAAGAGGGTAGGCTGCCGGCCACAAAGTCCTCCGAGCTCAGTTCGCAGGAACTGGATCAGATCGTAAATAAGTATATTAAAACCACCAATCAGGAAGCGCTGAAGAC
>JANOJH010000424.1:0-1273 GCA_031408135.1 Bdellovibrio sp.
AAGTTGATCCTCGCCAGTTTCCGTTTTTGGAAAATTAAATTGAGATTTAAATTTTCCGAGGTTATCCTCAGTGTCCTGCTTTTGCGCAAAGGCCAGATCGTCTGAAAAATGAAAGTCTGTCATTCTGCCTCTTGAACTTCAACACTGAGGCCCGGAAGGGTATCAACAACCAGTGTGATTTTCATGCCGTGTTGTAACTCAACTGCCGCTGTGGCAGCACCTGCAAGTACGATTGTGCCGGCGGGAAGATTACGTCCGCGCAGCGCAAGTAGCCGGCAGAGTTCGATTACGGATATAACCGGGTCGCCGGAAATTTCGCTTGAGAGCGCTTCATGTACAACTATACCGTTAACCGACATTTTCATTTTAAGCGCGCGGAGATCTGAGCTAGCGAAATCTTTCAGCCACGGACCAAGTACGAAATGCGACGACGAAGAATTGTCGGCGATGACGTCTTCCATCGAAAAATACTTAAATTGTTCGTAGCGCGAATCGAGAATTTCAAGGCAGGCGCAAACTGCTGCTGTATTGTTAAGTACGGTTTCACGTGTAACCGTGCCCTCGAGATCGTGGCCGATTAAAAAAGCAATCTCAGGTTCAATTTTAGGATGAATGAGTGCGTCCAGCTCGATTTTCTGACCGGCGGCAATGAGCATTTTGTCGGTGAGTTCTCCATAGAGCGGAGAATCCAGATTCATCTGTTTGCGCTTGCCTTCAGACGTCAGGCCCATTTTAATGCCGGTTCTGATTTCGCCGTGTTTTTCCCGCAGAGTAATTCCGGCCTCCTGCACCTGGTAGGCCTCAAGCCTGAGTAATTCAATACCCTGTTTGCTGAGTTGAGCAACGGGGCGTTTCAGCAGTCTGGCTTCAAATAAAAGTTTTGCGATCTGATCGTAATCGGCACTTTTGGTGTTCGTGGTTTCCAAGATATTCCGCCTCTGCTGTAGACTTTAAGTTTGCTATCATTTATAACCTAAATATTGTGAATTTGGAAAATAAAATATTATACGATATTTCGCCATTGATCAGTCCGGAGACTGCGGTTTTTCCGGGGGACACCCTTTTTCAACAGGAGTTTCTTTTAAAAATGGAAGCGGGAAATAATCTAGATCTTTCGACGATTAAAACAACGGTGCATATCGGGGCGCATACCGATGCCCCGAACCACTACCATGCCGGTGGAGACTCAATTGAAAAACGTGACCTGAAATACTATCTTGGCGCCGCACAGGTTATCGAAGTAAATTGTGCAAGGGGCTCGCGAATTCGGAAG
>JANOJH010000513.1:0-1868 GCA_031408135.1 Bdellovibrio sp.
ATCAGTTTTAACTCCAGAGTCTGTCATAGGCGCGCACTTCATTATTTATTTTTCAAGCAGACCGGGCTTCGCCCTGCCTTATTAAATTCCGTCCTTTCAGGGCTATGCTTTCGAAGTTAACAAAGTAGAATTAATTATGAATCTATTTTACCAGGTTCTTTTACTCATCATGGCATCCAGTTCAGCGCGGGTCATCTTACCCAGTTCAGGATGTTTACCAAGCCATTGAATAAATTCATTTTTTATTTCGTCTGTCCACTGGCTATCAATTTGGCCTGTAGAATAACGGCCTGACTTAACCATTTCAAAACCAAACTGATCTTTGCGAATAACAAACTCTGCCGTGGCAATGACAGCTTCCGCCATATGTGCAGGAATAAAAAGAACGCCTTCGCGTGTTCCCAGCACGAGATCGCCAGGCAGCACCATTACATTACCAATGCGAGTGGGCGTATTCAATCCCATCAATACCATTTCTTCCAGGAATGATGGATGAAAATCGCGGACAAAAGCATTAAACCCATCCATCTTTTGAATTTCACCAAGGTCTCTTGAAGCCCCATTAAAAATAACGCCCGTACCTGTTTTGCTATAGATGGATGTTGCTAGGGTAGATCCCATCAGGGTGCCTCCACCTATTTTTCCAAAACCATCCGCTACATACACATCTCCTTTCACCAGTGTTTCGAGTGGCCATGAATTGGTATTTCCTTTTCTGCCATTCTGATTACCACGCTCCTTGATATTTTTTTCAACATCTGGCCGGCTGGGCATAAACATAGCTGTAACAGCACGCCCGATAACCGGAACATTATCTTTCACCATTTTCCATCCGCCTTCATACTGGTTTAGATAGCCATTGTTTTTTAAGACTGTCCACGCATCATCAATATAAATTTTAGCAGCTCTCTCTAAAAGGGCATCGGGTACTTTGGGCCGGCCATCTTCAAATCGCTCACCCTTCCATTCCTTCGTAAGAAATATCAATTCCTCTTTTGAAATGGTTTGAGCATGCAAACCCTGATAGAAAAAAAGTGTAACGAAAAACAAACTAAATACAACAAGAGATTTCATGGTTCTAATTCTGAACATATAAATTATATTTTTTATCGTATGATTACTGAAGTTGTTATTAATGATCCTCCTTCGCCAGATAAGCCTCAACTTCCTTTGAAGTAATGGCGGTCTTCTTAGGATACTTTGCAAACCATGCCCTGAATTCATCTTTCATTTTATCATTCCAGTCGCCATGAACTTCACCAGAAGGATATTTACCCAACTGCAAAATGTATCGTTCAAACTCATCACGCAAGCCGGTCATCTCTGAATCGGTAACAAGTTCAACCACTAGGTAAGCCGGAACAAATACCACTCCATACTCATTGGCAAACACTACATCGCCAGGAAAAACAGTGACCTCACCAACGCGGATAGGTGCATTGATAGCGGTGGGGGTCATGTCTTTGATATAAGATGGATCATGTCCTTTTACCCACGCGTTAAAACCTTTGGTATCCTTCAGTTCCTGCATATCGCGTACGGATCCGTAAAATAAAAGATGGCACCCTGATTGGGTCCAGCCTTGGCAATGCGATTTATGGAAAGACTGGTAAAGGAGTAATATTTTACGGATCCGTACGCGATATGCAGGAACTGAAGGATACCAAGGGTTTTAACGCGTGGGTAAAAGGACATGACCCTTCTTATATCAAAGACATGACACCTACCGCCATCAATGCACCTATCCGCGTTGGTGAGGTCACTGTTTTTCCTGGCGATGTAGTGTTTGCCAATGAGTATGGAGTGGTATTTGTTCCGGCTTACCTAGTGGTTGACCTTGTTACCGATTCAGAGATGACCGGCTTGCG
>JANOJH010000532.1:0-1498 GCA_031408135.1 Bdellovibrio sp.
CTTTTCCTTTTGCTGTCAGTCCGGTATTTAAGACAGGCTCTGTGGCAACGGTTACAAACTTGCCATCGCTATACGTATTGGTGTATGAAACGGACGTAAAACTTCCGGAGACTTCCGTTGCATTTTCAATACGCTCAACACCAACGGACAAAAAACTTTTTTTATAGTTGTATAAGGCATTGCCTGCTGGCACAATATTGATATTGCGAAAAGCAGCAGCAGGAATAGTCAGTTTGGAACCAGATCGGATAAAGCAGACATCGTAAATGCTTTTAATTCCAGCTTGATTAATAGCCAAGCTGACTTTCATAAGTGGGTCTTCCGAAGCTGATATTCCGTCTACTTCCAGCACCACATCTTTGGTGAGATCAAGATCAACATTGTCCTTTTTTTGTCCATTAATCGAGACCAGCTTGAGTGGAGTTTTAAAGGGCGTAATAGTAAAACTTGATTTCTGGCCTGTAGAAGTGGTGACGTCAATCTTTCTGGGAGAATCACTTGTGCCACCAATAATGCTATACATACCCGCAGTTGAATATTCAAGGTTCATTCCGTTGACTTTTACACTGCCATCAATTTTATAAAAGCTAGGGCTGTTCTTTTTCATGAACATAATAAAAACCTGCTGGCCACCGGTTGCCCAATCCTCAAAAAAAGACTGCGAAATGGTGCCAAGTTCAACCGGGTGCAAATTGCTGCCAATCCCAACCGTTGGTACGATATCATCTAATGTGGCCGTTGATACAACATTCGCATTGCCGGCTTTTTTTGCCACTTTCGCAACGAGTTTATTCAAAAGCTTGCCTTGTCCATAACTTAAATTAGCAAGGACTAATAGGGTCGATATTAAGGTTACTCTTTTTAAGTTGCGATTCAGACAAGCATAGTAAGCATTTGTCAACGTAAGGATTGCAGGTTTTTTCATAACAGTGGATTAGGGCGATTAAAGCAGATTATCAATCAAAAGTGGGTTTACCCTAAAAGAGATACCATACTGCATTTGTAGTATTTTTATCCGGAGACTGTGTTAAAGTAAATAGTGAGCTATCCCGAAAAGATGTCAACAGCATTCAAAAGAGTAATCCCGTTACTGATGCTGGCTGCTGTGGTGGTCTTTGAAACCAATGGCCAACATCCGGACGCTTAGATCAAGCTGTTCTACATTGTAAATATCGATAAATATGAAGCCAAAAAACTCACCTCCCCATCATCTTAAATGCACCCCAATAGTAGGGATGAGGGTATTTGATACGCAGTTTTCTCTGGGCCGAGGCAAATGCAGCGGAAGTGTCGTTGGTTTTTAAAAGTTCGGTCCATAGACGGTCTTCGCGTGCTGGTAGACGTCCCGCTTCTCCACGCAGTCCTGCCGAAGCGCTTTCATTCTCATGGGGCACTCTCTATGCAACGGGCGTGCCGGACGGTCGGCCATCGAGGCCGGGCAAGCTAGAGTGTGCGAACAAGAGGATCGCGTTGGTTCTCATGCACCACGCGCTTGGAC
>JANOJH010000554.1:0-5544 GCA_031408135.1 Bdellovibrio sp.
TGCGCTTCGTAAACTTTTTTAGCTTCGGCTTGTTCGATATGTGCGGTCGGCGGTTTTACTTTGATAATGTTGGCGCCGAGTTGGGCTGCGATATGCGCCGAGTAGGCAATCACATCAATACCGGTTTCGCCTTCTTTGGAAATCTGTTCGCCACGGGCGTAAGCCCAGATCACAACCGCAAGACCGGCTTTCTTGGCTTCGCGCGAAGCAGCCGCGATCTCTTCATACATATTTTTACGAAGAGAAGAGCCCGGGTAAATTGTAAAACCAATCGCTGAACAACCTAATCTCAGCGCATCATCGACCGATGATGTTAATGCAGAAATCGGATTCTTCGAACCGTAAAGAACGTCAGAATTGTTTATTTTCAAAATCAGCGGGATTTCCCCTGCGAAGTCGCGGGCGCAGGATTCAAGGGCGCCCAGTGGTGCAGCATAAGCGTTGCAACCCGATTCAATGGCAAGTTCAAGATGATATGCGGGGTCAAACCCATCTGGATTTTTTGCAAAGGTGCGCGCGGGGCCGTGCTCGAAACCCTGATCCACAGGGAGAATGACGAGTTTACCCGTGCCGGCCAATTTGCCTGTATTGAGGAGGCGGGCCATATTTGTCAATACTCCAATATTTTCAGCCCCATACCAGCTTAAAATTTCACGTACTCTTGGCGTCATAGCATCTCCTTAGATAAATTTGGGATTGATAATCCAAGAATGAAACTTAGTAAAATTACGGCGGGCAAGCAAGAATTATAGAGTATAATTTGACTTCTGTAACACACCTGATAAAATAATTAGCACTATGAAAGTTACATTTGAACCCACTCCCAATCCGGCGACCATGAAGTTTCTTTTCAATCAAAAGATTTCCGATCAAACCTGCGATTTTCCCACTGTTGAATCTTCTGAAAGTTCGCCCTTGGCTGCTAAAATATTCGGCTTCCCTTGGACGGCAGCGGTTTATCTAGGTGAAGACTTCGTTACTGTGACCAAACAGGACTGGGTCGAATGGGACATTTTGGCCACACCACTAGCAGGCCTTCTGGGCGAGCACATCGAAAGCGGCCTCCCCGTCATGATTAAATTAGAGGCTACTTTAGATGAAAATCAAAATGACAGTGATGTTGTAAAACAAATTAAGCGTATTCTGCTTAACGAAATCAAACCGGTCGTGGCCCTTGATGGCGGCGACATCGTTTTCTCAAAATATGAAAATAACGTACTTTTTCTGCGAATGCAGGGTGCTTGTTCAGGCTGCCCGAGTTCACAGGCTACACTGAAAGACGGAATTGAAGTTCGAATGAAAGAACTTATTCCTGAAATCAAAGAAGTGGTTGCTGTTTAAGCCGCAATTTTCATTTTCGGAAGTCTGACAATAAATTTCGTATTTTTAGATTTAGTATCCAGTGAAATTTTGCCTTGATGGATATCAATAATGCCTTTTGCCATGCTCAGACCGAGGCCCATACCCTCACTTAATTCCTTCGTTGTAAAGAAGGGATCGAATAATTTCTTCTGATGATCAGGAGAAATTCCCACTCCCGAATCAATTATGCCGATTTCAATGCTGTCGTCCTTTTCAATTCCTTCGATTCGAATCCATTTTTCGGGCAGATGAGCAACGGCTTCTTCTGCATTCGCTAAAAGGTTGTAAATGGCCTGCGCCAACTGCTCGGAATAACACCCTATGCTTGCAGTTTCCGGAAACCGAAATGGAATGAGCTGTACGCCACTTTCTTTGAGACGCTGTTCGCAACATAACACGGCAATATCAAGTATTGAATTAACCGAAACCGGCCGGAATTCATCTTCGGTCGAGGCATTGCTGACAGCATATGCCTGAAGAGATTGAGTAATTTTAGTAATTTTCTCGACTGTTTCAATTGAAACGTTCAGCTTTGTTGAAAATATCTCACGGTCGAAATTTTCATTCGCCAGCATTTTTTTCAGTTCTGATTCGTTGATCAAAAGATTCGTCAGCGGCGTGTTGATTTCGTGCGCCACGCCTTTAGCCATAACTCCCAGTGCAGCAAGTTTTTCTGTTTGAACCAAGTGTGCCTGCTGCTCCTTTAATTTCTCGTAAGCTGTCCGCAACGCCCGATTTGCATTCACGATTAAGACCATCGCCGATTTGTAAGATTCTGCGATATCCAACTTCATTTGATCGACATACAGAAAGCATTCGATTTCGCCGAACTTTGTCATCAGCGCGGTCTTCCCGGTTTTGACTCTCGGATAGCCGACCTTGCCGAAATAAACTCTGGGCGCAGTTACAGTTACCTTCTGGTAAATTTCGGTTAGGCCGCGAATAGCCTCACCGCTTGTAATATTCAAAATTTCACTGAAGATTTCAGAGATCTCAAGGTTAAGCTCTGCCAATTTCTCAGCGCTAAGGCCTTCCGTCGATTTTCCGATAAATTTTGCACCCATTTCAGAGTTCAATGCGAAAATAAATTCGCCGTACACGATTCCGGTAAACAAAATCGAGACATAAATATTATTTTTGCTATCGATGCCGTCTTCTGAATAACGAACCGGCTTTGCTCGGGATTCAACCTGTAACAAGGCATAAATGTTTTTTGCAGCGACTTCTGCAAATATTTCCGTGTTCATCATGATCATTTTTTTAAAAGTGTCAGCAAAACTTTGTGTCATCTAAGCGGCCTTAACAAGTGGTTCGAGAACCTGCAGCACTTTGAAATCAAAATCTGCTTTCGTTGAAATATCGCTCTTGACGATAAAACCTTTGGCGCCGCAATTAATACAGCCTTTTTGAATCTCTTCATTAAAAATTGCTGAAATCATGACGACCTTAGCGTTGGGATCAAATTGTATTATTTCTTCCAGCGCTTCTCTTCCGTCTTTGTTGGGCATAGTAATATCCAAAAGCAGAAGATCCGGCTTCAGGGACTTGTATTGCCTAATGCCATCGTTACCGTCTTTAGCCTTTCCGACGACCGTAAATCCTAAATCTGTAAGACGTTTTTCAAAAATTGTGAGAATTACGCCACTGTCGTCACATAGTAAAACGCGTACTGACATTAAACCTCCGGGCCGAATAGCTGGTACTGACTTTTCGGAAGCCATCGCCGGATAATGGAGAGGCAGTTTGAAATTAATATGTGTCAATGCGGGAATCCCGGTCAGGATTGACTGAGTCTTAACCTTTTCTTGATAGCCTGCTGGGCGGCTTCGATCTGTTCAGCTACGGGTTCCTCACCGAATTTCAGTTTATAAGCCTCGACATATTTTTCTAATGCACCGGTTTCTCGTTGCATCAGTTGATCCACCTTCGCCATCTCGTTCGTGGTCTGCAGCAAAGGAGCAAACACCTGCAGCGCATTTTCCTGGCCGATCTTTATCTGTTCCTGATAAAAATCATGGGTTAAGTACGGCACAACCGTAAATAACGAGGCCACAACTGCAATGTTATACACTTTCGAAAAGGTATTAAAAAAGGCGCGGTTGCGGATCTGAGGCAGATATTTTTCAACTTCGTTACGATGAGCATCTAAGCCTTCAAGCAGAATCTTATGTGCAAGTTCGGGCGGAAGTGCTGTGCCCACAAGCTTGGGCATACCCATCCAGGCAAAACTCCAGCGCCAGTATTTCCAACTGGCCGCCTGCGAAAAATAAAAGCCGAACTTTTTAAAGAAGTCGGATTTGGATTTGTCGAGCTCGAAATGGCGGACAATTCCTTCGCTCATTAAACTTCTGCGGGCTTCGGAAAGCACCGTTTTTTCTGCACGCGAAAGATCTTTCTCGACCGCATCTGCGAAAGCCAGCTTATCAAGTTTATAGACAAAAGCGGCAAGGTCGAAGTTGTCAAAGCTACTGCCGTTTTTTTCAAGGTTTTTAAACAGGCGTTTCAGCTTGAACAGCTTATAACTCCGCGAAACAAATGAACTCTGCTGGATGTTTTCATCTACCGACGAGGTGAAAATTTTTTGCGAATACTTTTCGTTGATGATGCTCAGTATCTCAATTGCACTCTCGCGCTCAAAAAGCATTAAGCACGAGGTCTTGGCCTGCGTGCCTAAACTGAGAACGAGTAATAAAAGAATCAGCAGATAACGGGGCATCTACTTCAGTGCAGCGGTCAGGTTGGCTTGAGTTACCCGCAAGTTTGAAAGAATCGTGTTGATCTGTGTCTGTGAATCTTTGCCGGCCATGCCTGCAACTGTCGAAAGCAAGGTGGCTACGTTGGCGCCGCCAAGTGCCTGCATGCCCTGTTTCTTGGTTTTTGAAGCCTGACCTAATAAGGTCGGAACTTTATTAGAAACGATGTCTTTCAGCTTTTGTGGTAAAAACGGAGCTGCGTAATGCAAGGCTAAGGTTACTACCGCAATGATGGCAACGTCAGTTTGACCTGAATCAATTGTTCGTTTGATGTCGTTCATTTGACTATCAAGGCCAGAGCTGATCTGCGATAGCTGCGCAACCGCACCGGAAATCAAAACGGCCTCTTCCTTATTTGCGCCGGCGATGGAATTAACCATATCCTGCTGATTTTTTGCCAGTAAGGTTTTAATTTCATTCATATCGATTTTCTGGGTTGAAATATACTTTTCAAGCGCCGTTGACAGAACACCCGTAAAGGCCGCCAACGTCAGTTCAGCTGAAGACTGTGCCTGAATATTTTTTAAGTGAACAGCCGTACTTGATAAACCAAGAACAGTAATCATAAGACGAGCGGCATTAACGAAAGCATTTTGTTTTTCGCCTTCACTTTGCGTTCTGTAGATTTCAATCGACTTGATGAGGGCATTAACCTGATCGAGGTTGCGGCGCATTTCGGTGGATTGTGCGGCGATACTCTGGTCTATCAACTCATCAGAAACCTTTGCACCCGCAGCCATGGCAGACAAACCGATCATGTTAAAAACGAAAACAGTAGATACGAACAAAGCCAGATTTCTTGATTTCATTGGAACTCCTTATAATTAGGATAATAGGTGGCTTTTAAGAGCCGTTTTTCAATAGTTAAAACAACAAGAACCCATGAGCAGAATGCATTCCAGCGCTTTAGGGAACAGGTTCGAGCTGGAGCGTCTCAAAAGTAGACAGTGGCCACTATTGGGCGTGAGCTCGGGCCCGGAAAAAATTCAAAAAATAACGTAAATAGTCACTCTTGCGAATTTGTCGTCACTGCGGTTTGCCAGCTCCGCTTAAAATTCTCATGAGCCGAAAATTTTCTGGCGTAGCTTTTGTAGCATGGGCTCATGTTAGAATTTTAATAAAAATGGAGCCTGCAATGAAAAATGTTTTACGTAATCTGATTGCCACTGCCCTTGTTACTTCGTTTACCCACACTGCAATTGCCGATAAAATTGTATTGCTCGACAACAATAGAGAGTCGCTTCAGGCACGTGCGGATTATATTCAGGGTGCTAAAGAGCTGATCCGTGCCCAGTATTTTACTATTGAAAATGACTAGCTTTCGAGATCTGCGCTGGCGTTACTTAAGGATGCTGCCAGCCGTGATGTAAAGGTAAAAATCCTGGTGGATTCAATGCATAACCTGATTTTACGCGAAACAATGGCGGCC
>JANOJH010000436.1:0-1346 GCA_031408135.1 Bdellovibrio sp.
CACAACGATAATCGTTCGGACTGGGTAACGGATTTTGTAAATGCCTTACAAGAAGAATTGGCCGCTACCATCAAAGAACCACTTAGCATTTACTTTGATAAAAACCCTCACGATGGCCTTCTCGAAACGCACAACGTTGACAAGAGCCTGGAAGGAAAACTAAAGTGCCTGATTTTAATTCCCATCATCTCTCAAACCTATTGTGATCCAAAATCATTTGCCTGGGAACATGAGTTTTGTGCTTTCAATAAATTAGCTAAAGAAGCACCTCCCTCTCCGAGCCTGCCCCGACTTTTATCGGGGGAGAGGGTCGGGGTGAGGTCGTTGGGAAGGGATATTAAACTGAGCAACGGAAATGTAGCGAGCAGGATTCTTCCTATTAAAATTCATGATCTGGATGCAGAAGATAAATCCACCATCGAAAGTGAAATCGGAGGTGTGCTTAGAGCGATCGAATTTATTTACAAAGAGGCCGGAGTAAACCGACCCTTAAAATCTACTGACAGCAAAACGGATAATCAAAATAAAACAGATTATAGAAATCAGGTTAACAAAGTTGCGAATGCGATAAAGGAAATTATTGGTGCACTAAAAAATCCAGTCACCCAAAGCACGCAGACATTTAATTCCGATAGCTATCGGAATGAACAATCTTCAACAACAAACCAAACAAAGAATAGAAAACTACTGATTGTTGCTTTCTCAATTTTTTTACTGTTAGCTATAACTAGTTATTTCTTCTTTACAAAACCAGCAACATCATCTATCGAAGAAGTCACGCTCGACAAATCCATTGCTGTAATGCCCTTTGTAAACATGAGCAGCGATCAGGAACAGGAATATTTTAGTGATGGGCTCACGGAAGATATCATTACACAATTAGCAAAAATTAAATCGTTTAAGGTGATCTCCCGTACATCGGTTATGCAGTACAAGAAAAACCCAAAATCATTGAAAGAGATTGGAAAAGAACTTGGTGTTGAAGTCATTCTTGAAGGAAGTGTTCAACGGTCAGGCGATCAGGTTCGGATCACGGCTCAGCTGATCAACGCAGAGACCGATGAACATTTGTGGGCCGAATCGTACGACCGGCCGATGAAGGATATCTTCACCATCCAGCGTGAGGTAGCTACAGCAATCGCCACTGTGTTAAGAACAACACTTTCTGAAAATGAATCCATTGAGTTAAGCCAGGCTATTACGACAAACCCTCAAGCATACAACCAGTATCTCAAGGGAAAATTTGAACAGGAGAAATCAACAAGATTATCCCTTATTAATTCAATACATTACTTTAACCTGGCGATTCAATTGGATTCGGGCTTTACAAAGGCGTATACCTTCCT
>JANOJH010000612.1:0-5295 GCA_031408135.1 Bdellovibrio sp.
GGTGCCCTTGCATGAAACTGTGACAAACATGCCATCCTCTTGGGCTTCCAATTTAGTCATTTGTCCTGCAAAACCCGACTGACTCATTCTCATGTTTTTGTTTATTCCGTCGTCGATCAGGATAATTGTGTCGTTTCCGCTTTTTGTTTTGGCAGCGGGCACGTATTGCATTGAAATTTTGCCGAATTTTCCGATATCAAAACCCAGAAATTTTGTTCGGAGGTCGATCTTTGTTTCGTAGTTTCCATCAAGAGTGATTAAAGACACTGTTTTTGGGATACTCACATAAGAACTGAAATATTTGCTGCTTTTGTCTCTGCGGCCTTCGAATTCACACTGAAATGACCGGATTGCCGAAACGGGCTGACTTCCTATATTGTTCCCGCCTGGGTTGGTTCCACCGGGGTTATTCGCGCCGGGACCCATTTGGGCCTGATTAGGAATCGCCGGGTTCACGCGGGGGTCCTGCTTTCCGGGACAAGCTGTTAAAGTTGCAAAGCTTGCTAAAAGAAAGATATTTCTAATCAAATTTTGGGTCATCATAAGTACTCCGGATTTTTTGCGTTATTCTACACGCGATAGAGCTGCAGCAAGTGCGCCCGATTTAAATGTGTTAAGGCTATTTAAAAGCCCTATCGCTGTAAATCTTTTATACAGGAGCCAGAATTTGTTTCAGCCGGGGAATTATTGCGATGGTTTGACAATAGCCGATTTCGATTCTTTTAAGCGATTCGCTTTTGCTGTAATTGACCCCGTACCCCAGAACAGGATTCAAATAAATATCCGCAAAGGGCTTTTCAAAGGCAACGAGAGATTGGCGGTAAACAGTTCGCGAAATCAGGTCGGCCCACTTTTTACTGGACCTGTTAGCCACTGATGCGTCCGGAATAACATTTATAGCTAGAATTACAGCCTTCTTTCCGTACTCTTCCCGCGCCTTTCGAATCGGCACCGGCGAGCACAGATCGCCGTCGAGATATTCGGTACCACCTATCAGAACCGGTCTGAAAACATTGGGAATTGAGCATGAGGCCTGAATGCATTCCGCAACCGGCCCTTCTTGAAAATACTCCGCTTCGCCCGAAAGAGTTTTTGTAGCAACGACCGTCAGCGGAATGGGCAGGTCTTCAAGCTTATCCGCCTGAATATGTTTACTAATGTAGGAATTCAGCTTTTTGCCAACGATGTATCCATTGTGCGGAAATGCGACGTCGATGAGATCTAAAGGTGTAATTTTCGAGGCAAGCCCGATTAATTTATCGGGCTGCCAGCCTTCGGAAATAAAAGCGCCGATCAATGCGCCGACGCTGCATCCGTAAATTGCATCGATTTTTATATTGTTTTCGTGTAGCGCTTTATAAACACCAAGATGGGCATAACCCCTTAGACTGCCGCTGCCTAATGAAAGAACAAACTTTTTACCCATGCCGGCTAACTTACGATTTATAATCTGACTAGGCAATAAACTAGACCAAATACCAGTAAATTAACGCTCTGAAATGACCGATGAATTCAACGTGGACTCAATTATTGACTTATTTAATCTGGTTTTAAAAATCGCTTTTTTCGGCGCGGTTCTGCTGGTGGCCAGCAATATCGTTAAGTATAAAAAATCAAGCAATATTAAAGCTGAAGTTCAGAATCTCCAGGCCCGACTTTCAAAACTTCGGCTGTCGCTGAAGTCAAAAGTTAAGAAAAAGTCGCAAATTTTCCGCAGTTCTTTTACAAAAACGGCAATTACTGAAGGTGACATGATTGATGTTGCGCTTAAGGAACTGTTTGAAAATCCCTTCGACACCAGTGAACAATTTCAAAAGTACTTTGATCAATCGCGTAAAATAGTTAATTTTATTCAGATTGAGACCGCAGCAGAACCCAGCCAGACGAGTGATCTTGAAAATAACTTTATGTGTTCTGACTTTAAAACCGAAATGGATATTGTCAGAATCATCAAAGAAATGAGCACGATCAGTTCGCGAATAAACAGCCGTGTTGAAGATAACAATCGCTCTTACCCAAGCCAACTCCTGAAAAGAGTGGATGGAATGGCATTTGAATCCTTGAATGAAGTTAACAGAATTTTCAAGACCGACAAACCTGCGGAAGTTGCCGAGCAGGACGATGCGGAGAAAAAAGCCTCTTAGCTATTAAATTTTAGTGTCTTCGCGGATTCGGTAATGCGAACCGGCTCAAAAACCACTGCGCAATTTTCGGTTTGCTTGTACCCACACCTAATACAGAAATAATCGTATTTATATGACTCAGGCTATAGAACGAGGTTTCGCTCGGTGAGCCGATGGCCTCGTAATATTCGAGCTGTTTTGGCGTCGGTACCGAAAGATCCTTCCGAGATAAAAATAATTTTGTGCTGCTGGTATCAATCAGTTTTGTAAAATGCAACGGATCGAGTTTAAGATTTTTTCTGAGATATTCTTCATATTCTTCGAAGGTCTGCAGATTCTGCTCGGCCATACGGGCTGTTCGCAATTTGATGACAATGCTTTGATCGCTGTACGCAAGTATGTGCGGAACATCTCCTCCGTTTACCAAAAAAGTTCCGGCAGAAATTTCGGGCATAACCCCGTAGGCCACAGATCCTAATATTCCGCCCAGACTAATGCCTAAAATCCCGATTTTTTTAATGTTGATTGCCGGCATTGAACCGGCAATGACGATTCCGCCCTTGATCGCCGCCACGGCCCTGCGATAAGTATGATCGTGATCGGTAACCGGCACCAGAGAATCGGTATCGAGGCCTGTAAGCCCGGTAGAAATCAAAATCGCAGCAATATTATTCTTACAAAAAGTTTCTCCCATGGCTTGATCCAGTTGATTCATGCCTCCGAGCGACGGCAGCATAAAAACAACCGGCAATTGACTTCCAGCAGGAATAAATGCTTTGGCTTTAATATTCATCGGAGTTTCGCGCTGTGGATAGGTTGTTGAGTACTCGAGATCCTGCGGCTTACAATCAACTTTCGGAAGCTTTATAACTTCAACCACAGGGCTGTAATTAAATTCCTCGAGGAGTTCTTTTAATCGATCGTCGCTGATCGGTATGTACGAAAAGGCACTGCGTGAAAGGAAAACTAAAATTAAATAAACCATCCATTGCTTCATAACTTCTCCGCTATTTAAAAAAGCTAGCACTAGGTCCTGCCAGAGTCCATAAATTACTAAACACCCTCAAGTGTTTTGCAATTTGTGTCGATACCTTTAGTGAAGAAATGTGAGGATTATTGTATGAATAGTTTTAGCGAGAGATTTATGAACTATCTTCAGGAAAGAACGGAATTAACCGGAATAAAATTTCAGTTTGTCGTTCCGACGTTGATTATTGTTTTTACGGCTACACTTGCGCTGGGCATTCTCCTTGGATCCATAACGATCTACAGCGCCAAGGAAGCAATGGAATCAAACGGGCAAACTGTTGCGAATTTTCTTTCCAAAGTGGCCCCGTCTTATATTACAAATTACGATCTGACTGCTCTTGACGGATTTGTCATCGAGTTACAAAAGAACTCGGATGTGGCTTACGCGGCATTTTACGACAAAGACAAAAAAGTGCTGGCTGAAAGCATTAAGGGCGGCGTCAATGTCTCGGGCTTCAGTTACCTAGTCTATGAGAGCAAGATTTCGGGCACCGATAATGCCGATCTCGGCGTTTTCAAGATTGCGTACAAAAATGACGCGCTTCTTGCCAAAGTTGCACTGAGTATCATTCTGACAATCTTCGGAGTGGGTCTGTCTTTATTTGCGATCGGGAAAAAAGTTTACAAAATCTCTTCTGAAATTGGAGACGTCTTGGCCGGGGTTGCTGTGCAGTTACTGCAATCTGCAGTTGAGCTGACCGAATCGGGCGCAGAAATTAATCTTCTCAGCCAGAAACTGGCAGCGTCGTCCACGGAGACCGACGCTTCTCTGCAATCCACCATGGGCAGTATCGAGCAGATTTCTGCAGTTATTGCACAGACGACTAAAAATGCCGAAAATGGACTGGCCAAAGCCAAAGAAAGTCAGGAAGAGGCCGCAGAGGGCCAGGTTGTGGTTCAGAAATTTGAAAAGGCCATGACTGACATTAATGAATCAAATAAAAAGCTTGAGACTATCCGCAACGTTGTACATCAGATTGAAGTAAAAACCGAAGTGATTGATGACATCGTTTTTCAGACGAAGTTGTTGTCTTTCAATGCGGCAATCGAGGCGGCCCGCGCCGGCGAACACGGCAAAGGTTTTGCCGTCGTCGCAGATGAGATCGGAAAACTGGCGGAAGTCAGTGGTGGTGCGGCTGATGAAATTGGCTTGTTGCTGCAGGAGAGCACATCCCAAGTGGCCTCAACGATTGCCGAAACCGGTTCGAAAGCCCAGGCTGGCCAACGGATTTCTCTGGTGTGTGCAGAGGTTTTCGACAAAATTACAAACAACATCCGCGAAATGGCAGGAATGGTTACCGCAATAGCAGATGCTGCTGAAGAGCAGGAGCGCGGAATTAAGCAAACATCGATTGCAATGAGTAATCTGAGTGAAGTCAGTAATCAGAACACCCAACTGGCACAGCAAGCCCAGCAAATGGCGGGATTCTTACAGAATCAGGCAGTTTCACTTAAATCAAATATTACGGCACTTGAAAATATTATCGGCGTAAGCGCCGATATAGAAGAAAGTCCGAAGCCTTTGCGCACCCACAAATCGAAACTAGGCAGCAAGGCGGCTTAGTTTCTTTTTTATTTCCGGGAATTTATTATTTTGAAATTAGAAATAATTCGTGGGTTAATTCTTAATATTTTAGAAAAAAATAGATGCACCTTGAGGCATCTTAGTTGATGATTTTTTTACTAGAAAAACACAACGAAGGTAAACATCAAGATGCAACTTACATTAAATACTATTTTAAATTTAAAAGAAAAGTACACAAATTTTGTATATCGCAATATCCAGTTAAAAAAGAACCGTATTGAAGTTTTAGTTGGGCCACGTAAGTGAAGCAAGGCGATCTGATCTACTGGGCTAATATGGGCTCAATACTTCCTCTCCTCTTGTTTTTTCCACAGAACCAAGTATTCTCGTTTTACGGTTAACTCGGCTTGTTCGCCTAACTTAGGCTGGCCCCTACCAAGTGACCTAGCTGGCTAGTGCTCTGACAAATAAGTTTCTACCCTTTCTTTAGGTCTCTCTTCTTTGCTGGCTTAACTCTTTGCAACAACAGTAAATTTTTATTTTCTACAATCCATTCAAACTCTTCTCCTTTTTCTATTTCAAAACTTTGCGCTAATGCTGCTGGTATGTTTACTGAAA
>JANOJH010000438.1:0-4662 GCA_031408135.1 Bdellovibrio sp.
CGCGGTAAGTTTGTTGCCAACACGATCGACTTAAATGCCGAAGACTGTCTGCTGATAACCGGACCGAATATGGCTGGTAAATCCACACTCATGCGGCAAGTGGCATTAAGTCTTATTCTGGCGCAGGCCGGATCATTCGTACCGGCAAGTCGTGCCGTACTTTCGATATACGATGCCATTTACACACGTATCGGTGCTAGTGATCAGCTTTCTGAAGGGCTTTCAACGTTCATGGTTGAGATGACCGAAACGGCGCAGATGCTGAAATCCGCAACTCAGAACAGTCTTTTGATCCTCGATGAAGTTGGTCGGGGCACCGCAACTTTTGATGGTATGGCATTGGCTCAAGCCATTCTCGAGTACATCCTTAATAATCTGAAAAATCATGTATTCTTTGCAACTCATTATCACGAGCTCACAAGCCTTGAAAATAATTTCACTCAGATAAAAAATGCCCACATGAAAGTTCTTGAACTTAAGAACGGTCAGATTGAATTTCTGCATATACTGATGTCGGGTGCTGCAGGAGCAAGCTACGGCGTTAAGGTTGCTTCACTTGCGGGCTTACCGCCTGAAATTACCGGGCGTGCACAAACGCTCCTAAATCTGCTTGAAAAGGCAAAAACGGCAACCACTAAACCCCAGACTCAGCTGTCACTGTTTGATAAAGCTGAATCTCAGAAAAGCCAGATTTTCATTGAAGAACTTATGAAATATGAAATCTTAAAATCGTCACCGCTACAGGCGCTCAATAAAATTGCCGAATGGCAGGAAAAACTTAATTAGTTTTTGTGGGCGTTGGGTTTTCAGGTTTAATTTCGGGAGCGCCGGCCTGTGCGCCTTTATGCTCGCGCCAGTTATATTCCGCACCTTTTATAATCCGGTTATTCCAGTCATCCCATTTTTTCTTAGGTAATTTATGCAGAACATTGCCTTTGTCATCGAAGATGTCCGGATCTTTGCCGAACAGGAAATTTCCAATATTTTTCAGAATGCTCATGTTTAATTCCTTTGAGAGGAATCAGAATAACTACATTTTCGGATTTGCGCAAATATCAATAATTTCGAGACCCTTTTCTTCGCCGGGATATTTATCACCGGTCAGTTTTCTGAAACACTCTGTGGCTGCCAGTTTAAATGCCACTTCACGGGAATTGGCCTTCTGAGTGATAGAAAAAATTTTGGCTTGTGAGGCTTTAAATTGAAAAACGTAGCTCTTTGCTGCTTCAGCCGGCTGTACCTTGGCGTTTGCGGAAAAACCCATAAATAGGATCGTGAGTATAATGAATTTCATAGTGCCTCCGTCTATCTTCTACTTTGCAATCCCAGCGCCAATAAAGCATCGTTTTTCTCATTATAGGACAGCTTAAGTAGTTGATATAACTTATGATTTTATGATGACAAAAATGTAGTTATAGAAAGGCGCAAATTTGTTAGTCACTTTTGAATGGAAAATTTTTATGCTTTGTGTTATTCCTAGAGCTTCAAAATTAATACAAATTATCTGGGCCCTTTGGAAGTATGTGGTAGAGATGAAATTGGAACACATTGTTCCCGGAATATATAAAGGCCTGCTCAACCGGAACATTCTGGCGCTGAATGCAAATGAAACCAAAGCCACCTGTGACAACTGTCTGCGATCGCGTGATAAGCGGTTTGCCTACACCTATAAGCCAGAGCTCAAGTGCTGCACCTTTCACCCGTATATTCCCAATTTTGCAGTTGGTGGATTATTGGCTACGGAGATTGAATCTGTCGGGATAAAAAAATTGAAAAGTAAAATCAGTCAGCGCGAATTTGCATTTCCGGTAGGGGTCATGGCACCTTTTGATTACCAGTTTATTTTCATGACCAAAGAAGACGAGCAGTTCGGAAACGACAAAAATCTGTTGTGTCCGTATTATGACACGTCAAAAAATCAGTGTTCAATCTGGAAGTACAGAGGAGTGGTTTGCACGTCTTTCTATTGCCGCAGCGATTTTGGCCAGGATGGATTAAAATTCTGGGCAGTATTGAGTGATTATCTAAGTTACGTTGAAATGGCTCTGGCCGAAGAGTGCCTTGTGCAGCTTGATTTTTCACCCCGCGAATTATCAAACCAGTTGGTGTACCTCAACAAGCGTGAATTTGAGCCAGAAGAAACCGAACAAAAGTGCTTGGCGCCGGACGTGGATAAGGCGCTCTGGAACGGCTATACCGACAAATTTGAATTTTATAAAAAATGCTTTGCAATAGTCAGTAAAATAGATAGAAGTCAGTTCAAAGAAATACTCGGAAGCCAAGGTCTGGAACTGGAAAAAGAAGTAATAGATTATGCAAATCGAAGATAAAATTGCGATAGTGGTAAAAGATTTTTCAGGAAACGACTGGGAAAAAAAATACGAAAAAATTATTGATTACGGGAAACACTGGCCTGGTCTGACAGACATCGAAAAGCTTGAAGACCTCAAAGTAAAAGGTTGCCAGTCGCAGGTGTGGATCAAAGCTGAATTAAATAGTGATAAAAAGATCGTCTTTAAGGGTGACAGCGATGCACTGATCGTAAAGGGTCTGGTTGCAATTGTCTTAAAAATATACTCCGACGAGAGTCCTGAAACTATACTTAAAACCGAGCCCCAGTTCTTGCGTGATATCGGCTTTGACTCAGGTTTGAGCCCAAGTCGAACTAATGGGCTTTATTCGATGATTAAGCAAATAAAGTACTACGCAACTGCATTTCAGTATTTACTTTCTAAATAAACCTCAAGTAACATAGAGGTATGCGGGTTTGTTCAATTCTAATTATAGGACTTCTCTTATTTCAATTTTCCGAGGCCAGAATCCGCCTTCGAAAAGTCAAAGAAGCGCCTAAGGCCTGTAAGACCATGGAAGAAGACAGCTTTCTGAGCCGTAAAGAAAAAAAAGTTCTGGGAACATTAAGACACAGCGTTTTGATTGAGGATGATGCCTCTGAACAGAGCATTACCCTGGTTAAGGACAAAGGCGAAAAAATCTGCCAATGGGAACTTAGCGAGTGGTCTGCAATTCAGCAGGATAATAAATTACCCGATATCCGAGCCTTTAAATTCTATATCGATGAATACAAGAATGTGATTTATCCTTACGTTCAGAAAAAGGACAAATCTTACTTTGTTATGAGTATTCCGATTAAGACCTGCGACCTGAGTGCGCAACAGACCAATGCCAAACTTGATCTGCCGAAATGTGAAAAACCTGTTACAAAATCAAAAAAACGCAGCAAAAAAAGATCCATCGCTAAATCGTAGCAAAAACTTTGTGAGTATCGTCGAGATCGTCGAGGGCTGTTAGAAACTCTTCGACCTCTTTGCGTTGAGCTGCGGAAATTTCTGTGATGTTTGTCGGGCGATATGAAAAAGCTGAAGTGGCGATTGTCCAACCGCGGGCGGCAAGAGCCTTTGTCAGAACATCCAGATTGGTGGTTGCTGTGAAGAATTCATAACTGCCGTCCTCATTATCGGCAACGTCATCGGCGCCGGCTTCGATCGCTTCTTCATCGAGGTCGAATTTTCCGGCTTTGGTGGCTTCAACGGCGCCTACGCGCGCAAACATCCAGGCTACGCTATTGGCTTCGCCCAGATTGCCACCGTGCTTTTTGAAAACACTTCGCATTTCAGGAGCAGTTCGGTGTTTGTTGTCGGTCTGGCATTCAACAATAACGCCGACACCGTGCGGGCCATAGCCCTCATAACTTAATTCTTCGATAATTTTACCGTCATCCAAAAGCCCTGCACCTTTTTTTATGGCGCGTTCAATTGTGTCATTGGGGCAGGAAACTTTTTTCGCGGCGTCTACGGCCAGTCTTAGGCGGGGATTCATTGAAAGATCCGGGCCTCCGGCTTTTGAAGCCACCGAGATTTCCCGCGCAAGTTTTGTAAAGAGCATCCCTTTTTTCTGAGCATTTTCGGTTTTACCGGCGGCCTTCCAAGACTTTCCCATAAATATTCCTTTGGTTTCAAAAATAAAATTAACTATTTACATCTAATTTGTCTAGGTCTGGTCGGTTATGTTAGGCTTATATCTATGTGGGCTTTTGAAGTTTCCGATGTTTATAAAAAAATAGCTGTGCTCAGACAGAATGCAGATTTGGCTTTAACCCATAAAGAACGGGTTTTTGCGCCGGTCATTCCGGCCCGTGATGCCAGCGTACTTGAGTTTAAAGCTCATCCGCTTAAAAAAGGTCTTTCCTCTAAAGAGGGACAGGCCAGAATGCTGCATGATTTAGCAAGTATTGAATTGCAGGCCATGGAACTGGGGCTTCGCACACTTGCCGAATTTCCGGATGCGCCTGAAGAATTCAAAGATGATTTATGGAAAATTACGATATCAGAATCCGAGCACCTTGAAATGTGTTTACAGGAGATTTCGGCTTTGGGTTTTAAGTGGGGGGACTGGCCGGTGAATTGTGGGTTGTGGCAGACAGTAAGCGCTTAAGCAGCGTGTCTCCAGCATCTAGGCCGCTACCCTCAAGATATCTGTGAACGATCAGCACACGGTCAATTAGCGAGTCTTCAGCGCTTACCGTCTGCCACAACCCACAATTCACCGGCCAATCTCCCCACTTAAACCCTAAAGCCGAAATATCCTGTAAACACATCTCAAGATGTTCAGATTCAGACACCGTAATTTTCCATAGATCATCTT
>JANOJH010000665.1:0-1152 GCA_031408135.1 Bdellovibrio sp.
TTAGCACCATTAGTTATGATGGCATTCCATTCCTGGTCAGTGCCAGGCAAGAAGCCAGGTACGTCCTCCAATACTAATAGGGGAATGTTGAAGCAATCACAGAACCTTACAAATCGCGCAGCTTTGACGCTGCTATCAATATCCAATACTCCTGCAAGCGATGCAGGTTGATTGCCAACAATGCCTATGCTCCTTCCCGCCAATCGGGCAAAGCCCACAACTATGTTTTCGGCAAAGTTCTTATGTACTTCAAAAAAGCTACTCTCATCCACCACACCACTTATCACCTCCCGCATATCATATGGTTGATTAGGATTAGCCGGAATGATGTCATTCAAAATTGGTCTCAGTTCATTGCCCGAAACATAAGGAAGACGGGGCACATCATCCTCACAATTTTGAGGGACATAACTAAGCAGCCTTTTTATATCATTGATGCACTCCGCTTCATTAGCACTTGCAAAGTGTGTAACTCCGCTTTTAGTGCTATGCGTGGACGCTCCTCCTAACTCTTCGGCTGTCACATTTTCATGGGTCACGGTTTTCACAACGTTGGGGCCCGTTACAAACATGAACGAAGTATTCTCCACCATGAAAATAAAATCGGTCATGGCCGGAGAATACACCGCACCACCCGCGCATGGGCCCATGATAGCCGAGATTTGTGGTATAACTCCAGAAGCCATTACATTTCGATAGAAAATATCAGCATAACCACCTAATGAAACTACTCCTTCCTGGATGCGCGCACCTCCGGAATCATTCAATCCGATTAAGGGCGCTCCGTTCTTCATAGCCATCTCCATAATCTTAACTATTTTTTCGGCATGAGTTTCAGAAAGTGAACCTCCAAAGACAGTGAAGTCCTGCGAGAAAACATAGACCAGGCGACCAGCGATTGTTCCATACCCTGTAATTACACCATCGCCTAAATAATGCTCTTTGTCAAGGCCAAAGTCTTTGCTGCGGTGCATGACAAACTTGCCCAACTCTTCAAATGATCCTTCATCCATTAACAGCATAACCCGCTCACGCGCTGTGAGCTTCCCTTTGGCATGTTGTTGTTCAATGCGCTTGTCACCTCCACCCAAAAGAGCTTCCTTGTTTTTTCGATCCAGTTCCTCAAACTTTTGCCGTGATCCCATGTTCTTT
>JANOJH010000675.1:0-1430 GCA_031408135.1 Bdellovibrio sp.
GTTCATAAGCTTACCCGTGCCCCTACCGATTCCCCAACGTGCGTATTGCTTTGGAGAATTGCTCTTTAATGAAATGTCCGTTTTGGTGATGCTGGTTTTTCACTACCCAATTTCCATTTACGATCGTTCCCAGATTGCGACTTGAATCGCCTGTGAAGACGATTGTGGCCAACCTATTCTTTTCTGAAGTATCTGCTAACAGGTGAGATTGACCATTATAAACAATGGCATCAAACGGTTGACCTGCTTCAAAATGATTTTTTTGTGTGTGACCCATTGCCTTGCGACCTGATTCTATTTCTTCGTTAACCATATATTTCGCGGCATCGCCTTCAAAGGTGTTTCTGAAATTGCTTGCCAATCGCTGACGATAGTCGATCATGCGAAACTCTTCTAATGGATTGATGCCGATGTGACTGTCCGTGCCAATAGACCAATGACCACTAAGTTTTACATATTCACGCATTCTAAAAATACCATCACCTAAGTTGCCTTCGGTGGATGGACATAATACAACATTTGCTTTTGAACTTGCAAGTAGTTTTAATTCATTATCATCAAGGTGGGTGGAGTGAATGAGGTGGAAACGATCATCTACCGGAAGATTTTCCAGCACCCATTGCATGGGGCGCTTATTGCAAAAGGCGAGGCAATCCGCAACTTCTTTCTTTTGCTCTGCCACATGAATATGAAATGGTAACTTTTTGGGGCCGTGATTAAATGTTTCTATCACATCTTTCAAATCAACGGCACGCAACGAATGAACGCTGAAACCAAGACTTGCGCCTTTATAATTTCTCAACACATCTTTCGATGCTTCAAGAAGCTTGAAGTAATCCGCAATTGTTTTTGAGATAAATCTTTTTTGCCTGGGTTGTGGATCCAAACCAAATCCACCCTTCTGATAAAAGACCGGAACAAGTGTAATTTTAATTCCTGCAGTCTTCGCTGCAGAAATCATACGTTCGCCCATTTCGGCAAGATTATTATACGGCTTGCCATTCTTATCGTGGTGGAGATAATGAAACTCTGCCACATGCGTATAGCCATGTCTTAGCATCTCTCCATACAAAATGGCCGCGATTGCTTCGGCTTGATCAGGATCAACAGTTAACGCGCATTGATACATCGCTTCGCGCCATGTCCAAAAGTCATCGTCAATTCCCATCGGATGATTTTCTGCGAGCCCGGCCATTGCATATTGAAAGGCATGGGAGTGTGCATTTTGAAATCCCGGAAGGGCAAAACCTTGTACGGATTCTAAAGCGATTGCTTCATCTGGAGGAGTAGCGTTTAAGTATCTGACAATGCCATTGGTATCAACACCTACATATGCAGGCGTGAGCCATTTTTCTTGAAGGAGGAGGGAGTTAAATTGAAAGAAATGCATAGAGAGGCTTACTTTTTCTTCAGTGCCTTCTCCAGTAGTA
>JANOJH010000733.1:0-1213 GCA_031408135.1 Bdellovibrio sp.
CGCAAGCAAACGTTGGTCAATGCCGAGCGTTACATCACTGAGGAGTTAAAAGTTTACGAGGAAAAAATCCTGAATGCAGAAGAAAAACTTTTGGTAATTGAGCAAAGGATCTTTTTAGAGCTTGTGCAACATACTTCTGATTTCATTTCGCAGATTCAACAAAATGCACGCGTAATTGCCATGTTAGATTGCTTGATGTCATTTGCCGTTACCGCAAAAGCAAACAAGTATTCGATGCCTGAGATAAGCGAATCCAAACGGTTAGCAATCAAGGCAGGCCGTCATCCTGTGATTGAAAAACAACTTCCAATGGGAGAGAGTTACGTTCCCAACGACATCTACCTCGATAACGAGACACAGCAAATATTAATCATCACCGGCCCAAACATGGCGGGTAAGTCTGCCTTATTGCGACAAACCGCTTTGATCGTATTAATGGCGCAGATGGGAAGTTTTGTTCCTGCCGAAAACGCAGTGATTGGTATAGTCGATAAAGTATTCACTCGTGTGGGTGCTTCCGATAATCTTTCACGAGGCGAATCTACTTTTATGGTGGAGATGACCGAGACCGCCAGCATTCTCAACAACCTCAGCGATCGCAGTTTAATTTTAATGGATGAGATTGGCCGTGGCACAAGTACGTATGATGGTGTTTCAATCGCGTGGTCGATTGTTGAATATTTGCACAATCATAAAGATTTCAAACCCAAAACCCTTTTTGCTACGCACTATCACGAGTTGAATCAATTGGCAGAAGACCTCGTACGCGTTAAAAATTTCAATGTAAGCGTAAAGGAGATTGGCGATAAGATCATCTTCATGCGCAAACTAAAAGAAGGAGGAAGCGAACATAGCTTTGGTATACATGTAGCACAGATTGCCGGCATGCCAAACAAAGTGGTGTTACGCGCCAATGAAATTCTTCATTTCCTCGAAAAAGATAAGCACAAAAATGAAGCTAGGGCCGGAAAGAAATTTGACGAACTTCCCAAGCCTACTCCACAAATGAGTTTGTTTGAGATCGATCCCAAATCAAAAGCCATTCATGAAATGCTGGAGAAAATTGACATCAACACTATCAGCCCGGTGGAGGCGTTGTTGAAGTTGAATGAGATACTAACCACATTGAAGAAATAGTATGGCTGTAAATGTTACATACTTGCTAGGTGCAGGAGCCAGCTTTGGAGCCTTACCCTTAGTCAAAGACGTTAAA
>JANOJH010000738.1:0-1875 GCA_031408135.1 Bdellovibrio sp.
GATGCACATAACCTTTAGAAGATCCGTCATGAGATTGATTATAACACAAAAGGATTTCTAAAAATCCTAAACGACAAGAAATTCAAAAAACTTTTTCCCAAGCTGGGTGATTTCGATAAACTAAAAACAGCACCGAAAGGCTACCCAAAAGACCATCCTCACCTGGATATTCTTAGGCACAAAAGCTTTGTCGTATCTCATTCATTTACCGATGTGGAGGTGAAAGACAAAAATTTTATTAAATCTGTTGCTGATGTTTGTAAGACCTTAAAGCCATTGAATGATTTTTTGAAGGAAGCTATTGCCTAAGAGTATGCTGTAGGCAAATAGCAAGAGGCAAACTGTTTTGATTGCTTACTGCCTATTGCCACTTGCCTACTGGTTAATTGTCCCAATCAAAATAATCCTCTTTTTCAACTTCCAACTCTTTCTTTTTCTTTTTACCTTTTAGTCTGAATGCCTCTTTTAGTTCCTGAACTTCTTTTTTCATATCGTTGCCAAGTTTATTCTTAAGCGCAGCTTTGTCGTAGCTCACATCAAATTCATCTGTTGTGCCTATGATTTTGAGAAAGATTTTTGCTCTCCCAGTTTTATCCTCTTCAATGGCGCCAAATGCTTCATCAGGGTCAATCTTTTTTCTGTTTCGCAGCGGAGCAATTACACGGTAATCAATTTTTTGATCGAACGTGTGGGTGCCACTTACTTGAAGGATAGTAGCATTGCTGCGTATCTCCATCTGCGGAATGTAGATGATTTTGTTTTCGATATGAATGTCATTTTTTAAATCCGCGAAGCGGAGGCGCGACAGAGTTTCATCGTCCAGGTATTTTTTAAGGCTTTGAAGCGGCTCGAAATTATTAAGTTCTCCATTTTTGATCGTGGCGCTGATATCGGCAATTAACGTTTCAGGCACCAGATTAAGTTTTTGATTTAAGGTCATTTCCAAAGACACATCGGCAAACGTCTGTCCCTTCAAATGCTTGTCTTCGATGAAGTCCTGATGGAAGTTTTCAAATACATGGAAAATACTGTCTACCTGAACACCATTCAGTTTAAATGAACTGATCACATCAATTGCCTTTGGGTTTTTGGCATCCACAATGCCGTTAAGCGTTAAGTCTCCACCCATAGCCTTGAGCGAAATATTTCGCGAGACCGCCACCTGGTTTTTCACCAGCAGATCGCCCTTAATGGCCGTTGGTTTAAATCGTTTATATTTTAATGCTTTCACATCGCAGTTAAAATTTAAATTCAGATTAGGAGAGATGCTAAAATTATAGCCCGAGGACTCTCCTGTGAAACCGATCAAAAAAAGTTGATCAAGATCCAGATAGTTTGATTTTAAATCGGTTTCAATGCCTACGGGCTGATCATCGAAGAATAGGAAGGTTACAATGTTTTTGAAAAAACCATTTAGCATAAAATCACTGTTTTCGAAATGCCCGCTCACATTGCTTAGCGCCAAGTCATTGCTGTTGAATTGGAAATTGCCATTCAGATCCTTGAAATGAATTTCCTCTTTGCCATAGCTAAAGTTAACGCGGCTCATTTCAATTGAACCTGATGTGCGAACTTGCTGAGCCGTGGCTTTCTTTTTCAACAACGACACCTGACCTTCAAATGAAAAATCGGCTTTGATGCCTCCGGTCAAGTCTTTTATTTCGGGTAACGGATAAAAATTTAAAATGTCGGCAGCTTCAAGATCTCCTTTAAAATCAAATGCCAGATAATGGTCTTCCAGATTTTGCAAACCCAGATTTGCCGTAAATGGTTTCCCATTTAAATCGCCCGAAATATTTTTGAGGAATAGTTCAGCACGTGAAAGTTCAGTGAACGATGGGCTGGCAAAAGATCCTTCCAGGTTAGCGTGTTCAA
>JANOJH010000747.1:0-1232 GCA_031408135.1 Bdellovibrio sp.
ACACATCGCCTGTTAATGTATAAATACTGGCCAGGTTGATATTATTTTTTCTTCCTGTTTTGGCTTTCCAGATATTTTCGGCTATCGTTAAGGAATTAAACGCTATGTCGAAACGCTTTTCTGAGATATACAAGACCGCTACATTTTTTAGAATCTCAGCATACTGCGGGTTGCTTTTCCCCAAACGGTCGCCCATTATGTCGCGCGATTCCAGCATTAGTTTCTCCACTTCCTTCCGATTGTCTCCTTTATAAAATTTGATGAGCGCCAGTTGCGAAATGGATTTGGCAACTTCGATATGATTTCTCCCAAACTGTTTTTCCTGGCTTGCCAGTGCTTTTTGAATGTTGTCTTCCGCCTTGTCGTAATCTCCAATTGTATAATCTATATCACTTAATAATTTCTGAGTGGGTGCTGTTTTGGTAGACTTCTCCGTATACACCGACACTGCAATTTGGTTAGCCCGCTGCGCAATTTTATCAGCTTCGGTATAATCCCCTTTCAACAAGGCAAGCCTTCCCTTGTTCACCAAAGGTTCAATCAACCGAATCGAAGATTTACCATATAATTTTTCATACTCATTAATCAAACCATCCAGCAATTCTTCGGTGGCTGAATATCTACCGAGTTGAATGAGTAGACTAGACAACTCTTTCGCGGTGGCTAACTCATCAATGCCAATAAGATTATCCGCTCTTGTAATAATTTTTGCGGAACGATCCAGTGCATCTTCTGCTTCGTCAAACAGACCTTTTATTCCATAAAGTGTTGCCCCGGTTTCAATGGCATTGATGAGGTATCCCTTTTTGCTTTCATCTTTTCTAAATTCTTCCAAAATCTTTAAGGACTGATTGATGTTTTGTTCGGCTTTTTCATATTGGCCCAACTTAATCAGCAGCCTGGCAATGTTGGTCAACTCTACTCCATATTGGTAATCCGTATCACTGTATTTACTGCGCGATACATCCGAAGCTTTGTTTAATGTGGTAATGGCTAGGTTGTACTTGTCAGTGAGTTCATAGTATACTGCTAGGTGGTTGAGAATATCCAGATGGTCTTTGTGCGAGGCATCAATTTCTTTCTCCACGACAGTAGTAAAACTTTCTTCATAAATTTTTCCGGCTTCTGAAATGGTGTTTGTATAATCGAGATAAAAGTTGGCGAGGTGTACTTTGGCAAGATGCACTTCGGGTGATTCTTCTCCCATTAATTCGGTTTTGATTTGAATGATG
>JANOJH010000784.1:0-2184 GCA_031408135.1 Bdellovibrio sp.
GACTTTATACTCTTCTTATTTTTCCGATAAGTTGGCAGGATTACAGGCCCGTTTAGAGGTTCTGGAGTTTCAAATGGCCCGACTGAATCTGACAACCAGGTTTGTAATTGAGATCGACGATGTCAATAAAAGTCAGGCGACTGAGCTGATGAATGGCGTGCGAATCGGATTGGATTTACTCGAAAGCGGACGTCTGCTTGAAAAGTTATTACTTAAAAAAAGTCTGAAAAATAAAACCAATATATCAGACTCCATTTTTCTTGAAACTGTTTCGGATTTTTTAATCGAAGGCGAAGAATATAGCAATTTGATTTCTGAGGCGTGGGCCGAAAGTTTCAGGGAACTGAGCTTTGTTGAAAAGCTGCAGGTTTCAAGGACCATTTTCAGGCAAATTGGCGGGTTATACAATGCCGACGAAAAGACGGCCGTTCAATTGCTGAACTCTTTGACTCGATCAACAAAAATGGAAATTATTTTCGGTAGAAAACTGGCCGAATTGGGTTATCTCGACGAAAAGACGATTACTAATATCCATTTCGATTTTGTGATTGAAGATTTGAACGGTGAACAATCCCTGAGCGAATTGGCAATGCTTGCGAAGGAATTCAAATTGGTTCGAAGTGCAGTTAAAACGCCGGAAGGGCTTTTTCTATTGCCATCGCTGTTAAAAATTCAGAGCGCTGCTGCAGACGGCCTAACGGCAAGGCACCGCCTGATTTTCGGCGATGAAAGCGGAATAAATGCTGAACCGGCGTCCTTTTTTAATAACACGGACAGCCTGGTTTTGATTCGAACTGCCCCGTTTTTCACAATCAATTTCAGGTCACTTTATTCGGGCACAGTTGGTAAATTTCTAAGCCAAAACAAAGGCCTTGAATTTATCCAGTTTCATTTGCCCTCTTATAGGTTAGTCTATAAAAATCTCGGTAACATCGCGAATTATTTTGATTTTGTGCGAAGTCAGGATTATTCGGAAAAAGCACACAGGAAAATGGGTTGGAGTCGAACAGAATGGTCAACGGATTTAGCGGCCTACAAGCCGATCGCAAATTACGATATGATTCAGTTTTTCAGAGTGAACTGAAACTGCTGTTGGCTTTTGCAATTGTAATGTTTGTGAGTGTTTCGCAGGCGCAGACTCCGATTGGATTGTATGAAGGATTGCTCGGAAACTCGGGAGCAGCCTTGACGGATGCTTCGGCGCCTTCATTCTACAACCCCAGTTTACTGGCACGTAAATCAAGCGATTCGTACGCGATCAGCGGAAATACATTCGGAAGCTTTTCAAGCAAAAGCGATTCTCAAGAGGCCCGTTCAGTTAATGTTTATCCTTCATATTTAAGTTCGATTTTTGTAAGTGAATCTCTTGTTCATGAAATTTTTTTGATAAATCTTGCGCCATCGCGGATAAAAAATATCGAAACTTCAAATACAAGCAATACGACTTCCATCAATGAATCAAATCGAGAAGGAAATAAAATTTTGCTTGGGTATTCGATGGCATTTCGAAAGATGCCATTTGCGTTGAGTTATTTTGCACAGTACTCTGAGATTCAGGAGTTCGGCTTTGTTGAATATACCGAGCTTGCAACGGATTTGCGAAAAACTTCTATTATAAAAGGCAGTTACACCAGTCTTGCCGCCGGACTTTCGGTTTCGGGCTTTGCACATTTTGATTCGTATACTCTCGGTTACAATTTGAAATTGCGGCCGGCCGTGCTTTACACAAAAAACAAGGCCGAAATTAAAAATTACATCCGCGGGGAAACGGCGGCCGGCGATTATCGGGTCTCCGTGGAAGAGTCCCAGGTGACATCAGTTGACTTAATAGGCACTTCAATGATCATCGGGCATTCATTCAGGGTAGGCGAGCATGAATTTATCACGGATACGCTGCTGGCTGAAAAAAATAAACAATCTAACAGCTATGAGTTGAGTCAGAGTTTCGGTTATCGATTTTATTCGGTATCCGGACATCAGTACTTATGTGGTTTAAGCCACGGTCTAGGTGGTGACGTCAGTTACTTTGGCCAACACCTCTATCTTTCAACAGGGTATTCCTGGGTAAATAAGATCAACCGATCGACCGTCGGTTTATATTTTTATCGGTCAAAAATTGATGAAGAAGTTGATGCGGCTGGTCTGACTTTTGGTAGTGAGTTTTCCTACTAAATATGGGAAAAT
>JANOJH010000787.1:0-1943 GCA_031408135.1 Bdellovibrio sp.
TTTGGGTTTCGTATATAGTTATGCCAACTCTAATAAACTTGTTGCCTTCTTTGGAAGGGCTAATGTAAATGTGAAAGGAAATTACTTCTTCTCGGCAAGTGCCCGGTATGAAGGTTCTTCACGTTTCGGTGCCAATAACAAGTTCGGTCTATTCCCTGCTGCCAGTGCTGGTGTAACGTTGAGCAACTTGATTGACATTCCTACTGTTAACAGTTTGAAACTGAGAGCAAGTTATGGTGTGACTGGGAATCAACCTGGTTCTTCTTATGCTTCACTTCAGCGCTTTGGCCAGCAAGGTAGTTTCTTTTACAATGGAGCGTATGGCCCTAGCTACGGACCTGTGAGTAATGCAAATCCTGATTTGAAGTGGGAGACCAAAGCTGAACTTGATTTTGGATTTGACTTTGCCATGCTAGACAATAAGCTAACCGGTACATTCGATTATTATCAGCGCGATACAAAAGATTTGATTTTGCAAGTTCCTGTTCCTGTTCCACCAAACCTTTTTGGATCAACATTGGTAAACATTGGTGAACTTAAGAACTCTGGTCTTGAACTTGCCTTAAATTATTTAGCTGTTAAGACAAATGATTTTAGCTGGACAGTTGGCGGTAACGTGGGTACCTACAAGACAGAAGTGGTTAGTTTAAGGTCTGGCGCGCTGAGCTTTGGAGAAGGTGGTGTACTTTACCGCACGGGCATGGGTTCACCTGGTCAAAATGCAACCCAACTTATTCGCGTTAAAGAAGGCACTCCTCTTGGCACTATCTGGGGTCCTGTTTATGATGGTGTTTATCCTGTAGGAACTATCATTGGTGGACAAAATAAAAGCGGTAATTACAAATTTGTTGACGTAAATGGAGACGGTGCAGTAACAAATACCGATGGAGATAAAGCTGTTATTGGAAACGGTTTACCAAAGGCAACCGTTGGGTTCACCAACTCATTCACCTACAAGCAGTTTGATTTAAGCTTTTTGCTAAGGGGTGCTTTCGGTCATGATATCCTAAACAGCTACAGAGGTTTTTATGAAAACAATGAATCCACAACCGTAGGCAACTACAATGTTGTGAAAACAAAGTTTTATGATCCATCGGTTACAAAGGCTGAAGTAAACAGCTACCATGTTGAAAAAGGTAATTTTGTTCGCTTAGATAACCTAGCTTTAGGTTATAATGTAAGGGTAAATGAAGGATCTGCCATACGCAACTTTAGGCTTTATGTGGCTGGCCAAAATCTATTCACGATTACGAACTATACAGGGGTTGATCCTGAGGTTAGGTATACTGATTCAGAAGAAAATCCTGCACTTGGATTGTCACCTGGTGTGGAGAGGCGTACGACATATTTTACGACCAGAACTATAACATTTGGTTTAAATATTGGTTTTTAATAACAAATGGTTAACAATATGAAAAAAACATTTTTTAGAAAATTTATGATGGTGGGATTGGGTATCTCGTTCTTTACCCTTTCCTGTACCAACTTGGATGAAGAGTTGTTTAGCGATGTAACCGCGGATAACTTCTTCAAAACAGATGATGAATTCATCGCGGCTCTAGGCCAGGCCTACTCCAATTTTGGAGGTCTTGGTAACCACTCAAATTTGTGGTCAATAAATGAATTGACCTCTGATGAACTTGTTATCACCACAAAAGGTGGAGACTGGTTTGACGGTGGTGTTTTGCAACAACTACATTTACATACCTATTCTCCTGATAATGGATTCTTTAATAATGCATGGACGTTCATGTATGGAGGAGTTAACACGTGTAACCGCTTGATCGCTCAGTTTGAAGCTCTTAAAGCAGGTGGAAATGCAAGTGCTGATGCCTTTATTGCTGAACTTCGGGCAATCCGCGCGTTGTGGTATTATTGGATTTTAGATGGCTATGGTAATGCTCCGTTGGTAATTGACTTCAAATCCTCAGAGCCGCCAGCAA
>JANOJH010000822.1:0-4600 GCA_031408135.1 Bdellovibrio sp.
ACCGTGAAAGCCGATAGGATGTGTATAGATAGAAGGTGCGATCCCTTGATCGATAGCTTGCTTGCGAGTGTCGGCAAGGATTTGGTTTCCAGTCTTTCCTTCTTTAAAATTTCCCGTAAGGATATCTTGTAGTTTGTTACCTCGTTGAAATGCATTTCTTAGATACACAGGCGCGTCTATTTCTCCTGCCTTTAAGATATAAGCATGTTGTTGCGTATCAGTATTCAATCGAAGATAAGTGATTCCAAAATCAACATGCAGCAAATCTCCGGGCTGAATCACCAGCGGTGTTGGCCGTTTGGCAGTGATAGTTTCAGGTTCATTGCGTTGAATAGATACGGAGGGATGAAACCACGTGTCTAATTTTAATTCTTTAATTATTTCCCGATACCACCATACTACATCTTCAGTTGTCGTCACACCTGGTTGAATGATTTTATCAGAAAACCCTTCAGCAATAATATCGTGTGCGATGCGGCAGATTTGTTGATAGAGAACCATTTCTTTTTCTGTGCGTGTTTCTAACCAGCCTACCGCAAGCTTTTCAGCCGATGCAACATGGCCCTGTAAATTTTTGGGAAGCACTTTCATCAGGTTATCATAATCGTTGGAAGTAAGTCCATCGGCATGGCCCCATGATGGCGCTTTATTAATCCCTATTTTTTTTGGACTTCGTTCTTCAATGATTTTGCCAAGCTGAAGCCATTGATCGGATTGCTGGTCAGGATCCCAGGCACGTTTAAACACTTTGCCTACATCATATCTGGCCACAGCTAAAAATTCCATTTCTTTATCCACTCCTTTATCAAAGGCAACCAACATAGTTGTTCTCCTGGCGGCCATCCACGTAGCAGGTAAAAGAGTTTCAATCACGGGATCTTCATTATACTCCCTCGAAATAATCACCCACATATCGAAGCCTTCTCTGCGCATGAGGCCAGGCAACGTATTTCGTAAGCGATCTTCCAGAAGTTCATCGATCACCCTTGCCTGGTCGCGTTGAGTAAGAATAGAAGGGTATTGGGCGTAAGAAAAGTTGAAAAGTAAAAGAATTATAAGAGAGAATATATATTTCATATTAGAATTTAGAATTTAGAATTTAGAATTTAGAATTTAGAATTTAGAATTTAGAATTTATTCTTTTCATCAGCTAAGTTTAAAAACACACCGCTCGTTCTTTAGAATTTCATTGGCCCGTTCTACTTCAATGTGAGACTTGGCATCGTCCATTTTTTCGCGAATTGAATTTTTGATTTCTTTCATGCGCATCGATTCGATAAAGCGCTTAATGTCTTCTTTGCTTTCAAGGATTAGTTTAGGCACTAGCATTGGCTTGTCATCATCACCTTTGGCCACCATGGTAAAGAAAGAAGAATTGGTGTGCTTGATTGTTCCGAGTTTTACATTTTGAGATTCCACCCGTATGCCCACCACTAGAGAAGTCTTGCCCACATAATTAACCGAGGCGTGCATAGAAACCAATTCACCTACTTCTACCGGTTGAAGGAATTCTACTTTATCAACTGAGACAGTTACGCAATAAGTGCCAGCATGTTTACTGGCAGTTGCATACGCCACCTTGTCCATCAGTGAAAGTAAGATACCCCCGTGAATTTTTCCCCCAAAATTAGCGTAAGCAGGGATCATAAGTTCGGTAATGGTAGTTTGAGAATGACGAACTGGCTTAGAGAAATCTTCCATGTGATTTAAGTTTTCAAAAAGATAAGCATTATTTAAGATTATTGATTTGTGAAGTATGCCACAAACTAATGGCTCTATGCCGGATTAGGTAGGTAGATTTCGCGAAAGCCTCCAGAACCTTACTACCATTGCGGAAGCGGTTAGGGTAAGTCCAATTAGCAACCCAATCCAAATGCCAGTGGCGCCAAGCCCCAACGGAAATGCCAGCCAATAGCCAAGCGGCAAGGCAATTACCCAATAGGCCACAAAAATTAGAATAGAAGGAACTTTCACATCTTGTAGCCCGCGAAGTGCTCCAGCACACACTACTTGTATACCATCTGATAATTGGAAGAAAGCTGCAATGATGAGAAGCGCTGCTGTTAATTCAATGACAGCAGCATCCTCAATGTACAGTGAGGGTAGGAGATGGCGGCCAAAAATAAAAAGTAAAGCCCATGCTGCCATCAATGCAACGGCCATCCATATCATGGTGAAGGCTGAATCCTGTAATTTTCTTTTATCACGTTGTCCTAGAAAATTGCCCACACGAATAGTGGCGGCAGCACCAAGACCAGAGGTGGTCATGTAACTGATGGTGGCGAGATTGATCGCGATCTGATGCGCAGCTAACGCAGTAGTGCCAAGCCAGCCCATCATAAGAGCCGAAAAGCCAAACGCGCCTGCTTCAAAAATAAATTGTGAACCAGCTGGCAAACCAATGTGCAGCATTTTTGAAATGAGTGATTTGGAATAGCGGCCAAATGAAAATCCTTTTCTAAAAGCGATAAACCTTTTGCCATAATAGACATATAACATCATGCTGACGGCCATCACCACACGGGAGATCAACGTGGCCCAACCTGCACCATTAAGACCCATTTCGGGAAACCCGTACTTTCCAAAAATCAAAATATAGTTGAGGGCAATATTCAATAAATTACTACCAATAACTATTATCATAGCCATGCGGGTTTTTTCCAAGCCCTCTGCAAATTGACGATAGGTTTGAAAAATCATAGTTGGGATGATGGACACGCCTATAATACTGAGATAGGGAATTCCCAATGCCACAACATCTTCGGGTTGTCCCATTGAAAACATAAAGGGTTCGACCAAAAAGATCAGGCCTACTAGTAGAATGGCAACCAAAAGATTGATTATAAAACCATGCCGCAAGATTTCAATAATTTTGGTTTGATCTTTTGCGCCTGCTCCTTCGGCCACCAATGGCGTGATAGCGTATGACACACCGATACCAAAAAAAAGAGGGATGCTAAAAAAAATGTTGGCAAAAGAGGAGGCTGCCAATGGCGTGGCGCCCGTCCAACCAACCATAACGCTATCGGCAACACCCGTCATTACCTGACCGAGCATGCTCAACATCACCGGATAGGCGAGAAGAAAATTGGGCCTCACGTGCGAAAGGTATTGGCTAAGGGCTGGCACTGGATTCTGGATGCTTGATTCCGGATTCTAAACTCAAACTTCTATATTCTATATTCTATATTCTATATTCTATATTCTATATTCTAACTTCTAAAATTCTCAATACTAACTCCTAACCCCTATATTCCCCTCATCCGCGCCACCTTTAATATCCCCATCACACTCAAGCTGTCGGTGATCTTTCCGGTCATGACCATGTCAAGAGTTTCGGTAAAGGGAAGTTTCCAAACTTTCATGTCAGCTTCTGTTTCTTCCTGTTCAGATTCGCCATGTTCTAACCCTTCGGCCAAAAAGATAAATCCTTCTTCATCACTCACAGAATTAGATAAATGTGTTCGCAGGATTTCTGTCCATTTTTTTGCGGTTAGCCCGGTTTCTTCTTTTAGTTCTCGTTGCGCAGATTCAAGTACACTTCTTTCAATTGGTCCACCGCCTTCCGGTATTTCCCAACTCCATTCGTTTAATGGATAACGATATTGACCCACCAACCAGGTGTTGCCTTGTTCATCCAATGGAATAATACCGATGGCTTTGTTTTTAAAATGCACTTTTCCATAAATGCCTTTCCCGCCTGCGGGATTGAGCACTTGATATTCCGTTACGTTTATCCATGGATTGTTATATTTCAATTCTTCGGAAAGAGTTGTCCATGGATTTGCTTGTTCTTTTTTAGTCATGATTCAAATCAAGATGTGGTTTCCATCTTTCGCTAAGTTTCCGCTTTCACTATTTTCCGAGCTGCCAGGTCGGATGGCAGGCAAGTTTTCAAGTTTCAAGTTGAGAAAACCATTTCAATTTTGAATCTTGAATTTTGAATTAATCTTGAATTTCTTCTTCCTGAATTTGTATCTTTGAATACACATGGAATTTGTTCATCCTGATTTCCCCAGCATCTCCTCAAGTCCTGAAGTTTGTTTTGGCAAACCATGAATAGAAGATATGCGTATGCCCGTTTCATCAATTCTCGCCTATTTTGCAAGTGATCAGTACTCATGATTTGGATTATAGCCGCTTTGTTTCCCTGACGGGAATAAATGAGCCATCTGTTCTCTCTTTTCGATTAGATAAAATTTCTGATGATTTACTTTTTTTTAGACTTAATAAAATTCGACTGGAGCATTATCCTCAGAAGGCCGCTTTGATTAGCATTGATGAAAAAGGATTTCGTTTTCGGACTTTACCAGTTGTTCGCAATTAAAGTATGTTAAAGTCATCGTTTACTCCCGATTTGATCGAAGCCGGCTGCGATGAAGTAGGCCGTGGCTGTCTCGCTGGCCCTGTGGTGGCTGCTGCAGTTATTTTGCCAAAAAACTATAAACATGACTTACTCAATGATTCTAAGCAATTGGTAAAAGAGGAGCGTGAGCTTTTGGAAATGGATATTAAGCGCGATGCGTTAGACTGGGCAGTTGCAGAAGTGAGCAATGAGGAGATTGATAAGATTAATATTTTGAATGCCTCTTTCAAAGCC
>JANOJH010000823.1:0-4484 GCA_031408135.1 Bdellovibrio sp.
ATTCAGTCGAAACTGTTGACGGCCTAGCCAACAAAGCCGGAACCCTCGAGTTTTATTTTCGGGGCTTTAAACGCCAGATGAAGATGTCTGTCCTGAAGTTTATATTTTTCAGTTTTGAACTGAAACTTCAGCTGCGCCGGCTCTTTTTTTCGCACAACTTTTCGCAACTTAAAAGGCTTAAACGTAGAAAAATACTGTGATACCTTGCTTTTCATTTCTTTAGATTCAAAATCACCACTTACAACGAGAAACATGTTCGATGGTACGTAACGGGATTGATAGAAAGCCTTAATTTTTTTAGCAGACCAGCTCCTAACATTTTTTTCGTAACCAATTACCGGAATTCCGTAAGCATGTTTTCTGAATGCCGACGAAAACAGTAGTTGCGACGATCTTCGGCCTGGCGAATCTTGGCCCATTTTAATCTCTTCGCAGACAACTTCGCGCTCGCTGTCGACCTCTGCGGGATCAAAAATCGGGGAACCCATCATCTGACTGACGACATCCAGCGCCACATCACTGAACATTTTTGAAATCGTCACATAGAACACTGTTTGATCAAATGACGTGTAGGCATTTAGTTCGCCACCGGAAGCCTCAACCGTATTTGCAATTTCGCCAACTTTGTATTTTTCAGTTCCCTTAAATACCAGATGTTCGATGAAGTGGCTTATGCCTTCCTCCGACTTTTGCTCGTCAGCGCTTCCTGTCTTAACCCACATCTGAACGCTGACAACCGGGGACTTTTTGCTTTCGATTAAAAGCACATCGAGCTTGTTTTTAAGTTGAAATTTTGTCTGCTTCATTTATAAGTTCCTTATGTCTGGTCGTTTTGGCGTCTATACTCATATTCCATACTGTATTCAACGTTGCACCTATTGCGACTTTGCTACGTATGTGCAAACTGAAATCAAACCTCCTGAGTATTATATCTCTCTAATCAAAAAAGAGATTTTCAACAAAAGACATCTGTTTCCGGCGCGAGAGCTCGACACCCTTTATTTCGGTGGCGGAACGCCCAGTCTTATTCCAGCTGAATTGATTGTAGAACTGATTTCTGAACTCGCCAAGTTCGGATATTCAACTGGACCTCGCACTGAAATTACGATCGAGATCAATCCTGCAACGGTCGATGAAAAAAAACTCAATATGTATATTAATGCGGGAATAAATCGATTTAGCGTAGGTGCGCAAAGTTTTTCGAACCGGCTCTTAAAAATGGTGAATCGTGAACATAACGCAGATCAGACCGTACAAACTCTAAAGCTTCTTAAAAAATATGACTTGAATTTTTCCTTTGATGTTTTATTCGCCCTACCAACACAAACTCTAAGTGAGCTTCGCCACGATGTCCAAGTTGCGTTGGACCTGGGATCAAAGCATATTTCCCCTTACTGTCTGACGGTTCCAGAAGGCCACCCGTTGTCTAAGAATCGGCCGCCCGATGAAGAGCAGCTTGAAATGTTTAACATCATTCATCAGGAATTAACTGCGAATTCTTTTACACGATATGAAATTTCTAACTACGCCTTGCCGGGATTTGAGTCAAAACACAATCTGCTTTATTGGACCGACCAGGAGTATTGGGGTTTGGGTTTAAGTGCGCACTCTTATACCAAAAAAACCTCGTGGGGATCGCGTTTCTGGAATCAAAGTCCGTTCGAACTATACGGCCGAGAAACAGAAAGCGCCGCAGAGCTTAAAACACTTGCGAATTTTCCGGCGGGCCAAATAGAACATCTGCAAAAAAATCAGTCTTTGACAGACTTCTGCTACACCTCGTTGCGGCTCGGAAAGGGCCTTTCATTTGATGCTGTGGCACAAAAATTCGGCGCCAGTACTTTAGGCTTAGTAAAGTCAGTAGCTCGGCCGATGATTGATCGTCACCTTATTCAAGAGGTCGGTAGTCACTACGTTCTTACTGAGGCCGGCATCGTTGTAAGCAATCAGATTTTCGAGAAATTTACTTTTTTAAACAGTGATTACGATAAACTCGAAACCTGATGTTTTTTGCCTTCAGCGCATTGACATTTTTCTATATAACCTCACTCTATTAGGGTAGATTTGAGGTGCTGAAAATGTCAGAAAACGATGAAAAAAAACCAAGCAAGAATTCAGCCTCCGACGTGGCATCTGAGGCCGCCGCTGACGCGCCAAAGACTGATTTAGACGTTGCTCTCGAAGAGTCTGCGAAGTGGAAAAAAGAATTTTTATACCTGAAAGCCGAATTTGAAAATTACAAACGCAACTCAATTAAAGAGCGCGCCGATTTGTTAAAGTTCGGCGCCGAGCGCGTAAGCCGCGACATTCTTGATGTCGTTGACAATTTCGAGCGCGCTTTGCAAGTCAAACTTACGCCCGAAACTTTGCAGACATTTAAGGTTGGAATCGAAATGACCGCGAAGGAATTGAAAGAAGTTCTTTCGAGACATGGAATTCAGGAAGTTCCTAGTGAAGGTCTGGCCTTTAATCCGGCTTATCACGAAGCGATAAGCTCTGAACCTTCTTCATTGGTTCCGGCGGGCCACGTTGCCCGGGTTTTCAAAAAGCCCTACAAAATGCACGACAAAGTAATTCGGATGGGGCAGGTTGTTGTGGCCGCCCCCCCCCCTGCCGGACAGGCGTAACCAGTGTCGAAAAAAGATTTTTATCAGCTTCTGGGTGTAGCACGTACTTCAAGCCAGGATGAGATTAAAAAGGCCTACAGAAAATTGGCGATGCAATATCATCCGGATAAAAATCCAAATAATAAAAAAGCCGAAGAAAAATTCAAAGAAGTGACCGAGGCCTACGAAACTTTAAGCGACGAACAAAAAAGACATGCTTACGATCAATACGGGCACGCGGGCGTTGCTAATGGTGGAAATCCGTTTGCCAGCGGCGGCTTCGGCGGCGCCCGGGCGCGAGGCGGACCAGATCCGTTTCAGGATATTTTCGGTGATGTCTTCGGTGACATATTTAATCAGTCTCAACAACGTTCGCGCGCCGGCCCAGGTGCGCGAGCACCAAGTCGGGGTTCAGATTTAAAATATACCCTGTCTATTACCTTCGAAGAAGCCGCTGTCGGCTGTGAAAAACTCGTTAGTTTCTCGCGGCAAGCAGGATCAAAAGAAGAAATAGCAAAGCTCTCCGTCACGGTTCCAGCCGGCGTAAAAGAAGGGCAAAGACTCAAGCTCAGCGCAGAGGGCGACAAGCCCTCCACCGGTGCTGCCGGAGATCTCTATGTGATAATTGATTTACAGGATCATCAGCTTTTCAGAAGAGATGACGCAGATGTAATCCTTGATTTACCCGTTGTTTACACCGATGCCATTCTCGGTAAAACAGTCGAAATTCCAACTCTCTACGGCAAAGCTGAAATAAAAATTCCACCCGGTACTCACTCTGGCCAGAACTTCAGGCTGAAATCAAAGGGGTTTCCACGTCTCGGGGGAACGGGTTCGGGAGATATGATGGTTCGGGTAATCGTTGATGCGCCCGAAAAAACAAATGCCCGTCAGCGCGAGTTGCTCGAAGAGTTGTCGCGCTATAATGATGAAACACCCTTAGTGAAAAGCTACAATGAAAAGCTGCAGAGTCTTTTTCGGGGCCGAAAGTGAGTTCTAATCTTCGCGTATTTCTAATTTTGTTATCTGGTTTGTTTTTTTTCATGGGATGTGCGCAGCAGCCACTTTACCGCAATGCCCGCCAACCGCGAAGGTCTGAGCCATCAGAAAAAATTTCAGCTTCCAAAGCTCAGACCGCCGCCGCTGTGAAGCCCTCCGCTACTTCCGGAGTTACTACGACCACAATAATAAAGCCTGACCCTCTGCCTGTTGCGGATGTGCTGCCGAAATTGCCGGTAAATAATATTACTGAACTCAAGAAAAATATAGCTAACGAAAAAATATCGACCGATTTAATAGAAAACAAACTTTCTTCTACTGAGCTCGAAATTGTTGCGGCAGATAGCTATTTTACAGCACTTAAGCCGCAACTTCTGCTGAAGTTAGGCAAAACCCATTTAAAAAATCGTCAGCCGGATAAAGCGGCCGAATATTTCAGATCCATTACTGCCCTTTTTCCGCAAAGCATTTATGCAACTCAGGCCACTGTATTAATGACAACGATTCATCTTGCTAATGACGTCGATTCAAAAGTAATCGGCGCGCTTCTGCCCTTGTCCGGCAAAAATGCAAGTCTCGGTCAGCATGTTTTGAATGCAATACGAATGGGGCTCGATCTGAACAACCCCGACAACAAATTTCGTCTTGCGCTGTTTGATACTCAGAGCAATCCCGAACATGCCGCCAGCGGCGTAGACAAGCTCGTAAAAGAAGACAAGGCTATCGTACTGCTCGGTGGATTTACCGCGCGGGAGGCGGCAGCAATAGCAACTCGCGCCGAGTTGCTCGGTACTCCTTATTTTGGGTTTTCGCAAAAATCCGGACTTACCAATATTGGCGATTATATTTTCAGAAATTCTGTTACTCCTGAAATGCAGG
>JANOJH010000824.1:0-1341 GCA_031408135.1 Bdellovibrio sp.
GCCGTGAAAGACACACCCAATTCATTTATCATCACAGAAAAAACATACGGTGATTTCATTTTGGAAGTAACGTTTAAGATTGACGAAGGAATAAATTCCGGCATTCAATTCAGAAGCTTACAAGGGCCAGGAGCTGATGGCAGAGTGATGGGCTATCAAATGGAGGTGGAGAATAATAAAGACCGTGGTTGGTCGGGTGGAATTTATGATGAAGCTCGAAGGGGATGGCTTTATCCAGTAGAATTAAACCGATCGGCAAAGAGTGCTTATAAATGGGGTGATTGGAATACGTATCGCATTGAATGTATTGGCACAAGTATTCGCACCTGGGTTAATGGTGTTCCCATTTCTTATCTGGTAGATGACTTAACGTCAAATGGATTTATTGCCTTACAAGTTCATTCTATCAACAAACCTGATGCAGAAGGTAAAAGGACCTATTGGAAAAATGTTCGGATTCAAACAGAAGATTTGAAGCCTTCACCCATTACTGAAATGGTAGTGGTAAATTTAATTCCAAACACACTTACCGCATTAGAAAAGCAACAAGGTTTTCGAATGTTATGGGATGGACAAACTACGAAAGGCTGGCGATCAGCGTTTGGTACTGCGTTTCCTGAAAAAGGATGGGAGATAAAAGATGGTGCACTTTCTGTTTTATCCTCAAATGGAGCTGAGTCTACAAATGGTGGAGACATTGTGACAGAAGAAAAGTTTTCAGCCTTCGAACTTCAGTTTGATTTTAAGTTTACGGAAGGTGCCAATAGCGGTGTTAAATATTTTGTGGATGAGAAATATCTTTCAAAGGGTTCTGCCATCGGACTTGAGTTTCAAATTCTCGACAGCGAAAAACATCCTGATGCCAAACTAGGTGCTGCGGGCAATAGAACCATTGGATCATTGTATGATTTAATACCTCCTTTCAAATTCAATAATCTTGCAAGTAAAGTGGGAGAGTGGAACCGTGGAAAAATTATTGTTTTTCCCGACAATCGCATAGAGCATTGGTTGAATGGAGTGAAGGTGGTGGAATACAAAAGAGGAACACCATTGTACAATGCGCTTGTCGCCAGAAGTAAATATGCACAGTATGAAGGTTTTGGTATGGCGCCTAGTGGTTCGATCTTATTGCAGGATCACGGAAATCTTGTTTCCTTCAGGAGTATTAAGATACGGGAACTCAAATAAGGCTGCGTATCCACAAATTGATTGCTCTAAACCCACCACTTACAGAAAACAGCTTTGATATGATTTTGCAATTAGATTATTTGTATTACATTTATGCTGATGTGCAATCGATTGCGCAACCGCAACTTAGAATCACCTAAAATCATAATACCA
>JANOJH010000828.1:0-3026 GCA_031408135.1 Bdellovibrio sp.
AAAGGCGATACTTTCAGGTGTTTCATCGTAGCCTGTCAGCGAGAGCGGATTTGGCAGGCCTGCATTGGGATAGCAACTGATGTAACAGTCGGACACGCGGGCGAGATCACGCAGGAACGGGCCCATTTCGCGGGCGCCCAGTGCGCAGTTGATACCCACACTGAGGGGTTTAGCGTGACGGATTGAATTCCAGAAAGCTTCGACAGTCTGACCTGAGAGTGTGCGCCCTGACGCATCGGTGATTGTAACCGAAATCATAAGCGGGAGTTTTTCGCCCAACTCTTCCTGAAGCTTTTCAATTGCAAACAGCGAGGCTTTTAAATTCAGCGTGTCGAAGGTGGTCTCGGGTAAAAGAATGTCGGCGCCGCCTTGGATCAAGAATTTGGCCTGGCTATAGTAAGATTCCACAAGTTCGTCGAAGCTGACGGTGCGAAAGCCCGGGTTATTAACATCCGGAGACATTGAAGCCGTGCGGTTCGTTGGCCCCAGGGCGCCGGCAACGTAAACCTTTCGCTTCGGATTTTCTGTCATGAATTCAACAGCGGCTTCTTTTGCAATTTTCGCAGCGGCAAAATTCAATTGGTCGGCATAATCCTGCAGTCCGTAATCGAGCTGCGCAATTGCGGTGGAACTGAACGTGTTGGTTTCAATAATATCGGCACCGGCCTCGAGATACTGACGGTGAATTTCTTTGATAATGTCGGGGCGGGTCAGTACCAGAAGATCGTTATTACCCTTTAGATCTTTCGGATGATTTTCAAAGAAATTTCTGCGGAAGTCGGCTTCGCTCAGTTTGTAAAGTTGAATAACTGTGCCCATGGCGCCGTCTAAAAAAAGAATTTCTTTTTTTAGACGGCGTTCGAGTTCAATCAATACGGAATTTTTTTTCATCTTTATTTTTGCAGCTTCTTTACGACTTCACAAATGGCCGGTGCATCGTTTAAAACGTAAAAATGGACGCTTGGAACTTTGGCTGCAATTAATTCTTGGGCCTGCTGAAAGGCCCAGCGCTTGCCGATTTCAACGACGTGTTCCGGGTTTTCGGTGATTTCGTCGACCAATTGGTCCGGAAAATCAATATAAAATGAACGTGGCAGGGATTGAAGTTGTTTGACTGAACGAATGACCTTCAATCCCGGAATGATCGGGACTTTGATTCCGGCGTCACGGCATTGGGCCACATAAGAAAAATAATGTTTATTATCGAAAAACATCTGGGTGGTGATGTACTGGGCGCCGGCTTCCACTTTTCTTTTCAGATTCTGGATGTCGAGTTTTATATTTGCGGCTTCGTAGTGTTTTTCGGGGTAACCGGCAACTCCGATGCAATAATTAAGCGGATGAGTGCTATCAAGATCTTCTAAAAATTTCCCGTTTTTGAGATCGGCAATCTGGGCGACCAGATCGTGGGCATTCTGATTGAGAGTTCGCTCTTTCGGGTAATTTTTCTGAAAGTTAGGAGTGTCTCCCCGAAGTGCAAGCACGTTATGAATGCCTAAAAAATTAAGCTCAATAAGGGCATCTTCGGTTTCTTCTTTGGTGAAGCCGAGGCAAAGAACGTGCGCCACGGTATCGATATTGTAACGATTCTGAATAATTCCGCAGATGCCGAGCGTGCCTGGCCGTTTACGGACGATTTTGCGTTCGAGACCGCCATCGTGGCGCTCGCGGTAATAAGCAGAAGACGAATGTGAAGTAACGTCAATCCATGAGGGATTCATCGGACGGAGCATTTCGACGACATCAAGGATTTCCTGGCCAGACTTGCCTCTTGAAGGAGGTACGATCTCAAAGCTGAAAAGTGAGCCGTTGTTGTGGGCTTTATCGAGATGTTCAACTATGTGCATAGGGGATAACTTTAATCATAAAAAATTCTTTGAGTACAGTTAAAAAACCTATTTTGAAATTAAGATCTCTTCAAGTTCGAGCACTAAAATGCCGGTTTATTTACACCGAGGTAAGCTGACACAATAAAAATCAAGAGCATAGGCAGATACATGATCCAACCCAGCTGGCCTTTTCTTTTTATCAGAGCGATCGAGGCCCCGAAATACAGCCAGATGACGAGCTTGATGTAAATCCAACCCGGAAGCTCCCGCGCAAGGCCCAACCGTGCAAGTAGGCCAAAGCCGCTCAGAAGAATCAGAAACAGGCCGATTCCATGCGCGATAAAAGAGAATTTTTTTGCAGGGCCATTAACTTCAGCACCGATTACTTTGAGAGTCAGTAAGCTGACTAAGCCTGAAAAAAGCAGAACTAAACCGGTCAAATGCAAAATTTTGTAGAATTCATATGGCATAAAGCATCCTTTATTTTTCTTCAGAGAGATTTAAGTGTTTGAGTATCCTGGCAACTTGTTTACGCAAATTTTTTAGGTGCGGCAATGAAACGTGGGTTTTGATGCTCTCTCGGTGCTCTTCAAGCGGAAAACCGCCGTACATTCCCGAGGATTCGATGCTCTGAGTGGCGCCTGCACGAGCCGAAAGAATAACGTTATCGGCAACACGCAGATGGCCGAGCACGTGGACTCCGCCGGAGGTCATCAGATTTTTTCCGATTACCGTTGAGCCGGCCACAATAAAACCGGCGGCAATCAGCGCGCTTTCACCGATCTGGACGTTGTGAGCAATATGACAGAAGTTATCTAACTTCGAACCTTGTTTGATTCTGGTTTCGGTTAATGTTGCCCGGTCAATCGCACAGTGTGAGCCAATGTCGCAGTCGTCCTCGATAACTACACGGCCGATCTGCGGTATTTTATGATGTGAAAAAGTTCGGTCGGTAAAGTAGCCAAAACCATCAGTACCTATCGTGGTATGAGACGAGATATTACAATGGTGGCCAATTTCGCAGAAGGCTCCTACGAAAACATGCGGAAAAACAATCGTGTTTTCTCCGACGACGGCGTGCGCCTCAATAACAGCATAGGCGCCGATACTTGCCGATGCGGCAACCGTTGCTGTCGGATGCACGGATGCCAAAGGGTGAATGCCTGAAGAAAGAAAATCGGCTTTTCGATCAAACAG